>NZ_JBHWZH010000018.1:0-62459 GCF_042728285.1 Streptomyces sp. NPDC060194
CCCCGCGGGGAGGCGGGGCGGGGGCTCCGGGGTGGGTCGGGGTGTCAGCCGAGGAGGGTGACGGCGGGGTCGAGGGTGGTGCCGGTGGCGCTGTACGTCGCCGTCTGGCCGTTCGCGCAGTAGCCGACGTACCGGTTGCCGTACTCGGACGTGCCCGCGACGGCCTTGACCAGCGGGCGGACCTCGGTGCCCTCGGCGAAGCCGGTGGTGGCGAGGTCGATGGTGCGGCTCTGGTTCACCGGGTAGTTCTCGGTCGAGTACGACAGCTCGCCGGTGCGCGTGCTCGGCTGCCAGTTGAGGACGTAGCCGCTGTTGTTGACCACGGTGATCTTCTGGACGCACGGCTCGGCTGCGGGGGCCGGCGCGGCCGCCGCGGAAGTGACCGGCAGGACGGCGAGGGCCACGGCAGCCGCCGCGGGCAGGGCGGTCCGGCGCAGGGTCGGCTTCATCTTCTCTCCCGGGTGGTTCGGGACGGGCGGTTCCCGTCCGCACTGGGAGGGCGCGTACCCCTGTGGCGCGCGGGAAACAAGTGTCGCTGTCCGACCCACGTGTTTCGGCCAAGCGTGCGGAAGGGCGGCCTCCGAGGCGCCCCGGCGGCCGCGCCGGAGGTCCCGTACGCGCCCGGACCAGCCCGCCTGGCCCCCTGCGCGGGGGTGCGGCAGGGTGGAGAGGGTCCCGTGGCGTGCGCCCGGCCGGGCGCGGGCCGCCATCCAGGAAGCGTCCAGGAGTTCCGCATGGCTCAGGAGAAGCACCCCTCGTACCGCCCGGTGGTCTTCCGCGACCGGTCCGCCGGCTACGCGTTCCTCACGCGGTCGACCGCCTCCAGCGACCAGGACATCCAGTGGGACGACGGCAACACCTACCCGGTGATCGACGTCGAGATCTCGGCCGAGAGCCACCCCTTCTACACGGGGAAGGCCCGCGTCGTGGACACCGAGGGGCAGGTCGCGAAGTTCCAGCGCCGCTTCGGCACCGGCGAGGCGGGCGACGGCTCGGATCTGGTCAGCCCCGACGATGTGCTGCACACCGGCGCGGAGGGGGAGGTGTCCCCCGAGGACGTCGTACTGGCCGGGGGCCGCGACCTCACCCCGGAGAACCTCGAGTGGGCCCGCAAGCAGATCGCCGAACACGGGCGCGCGGCCCTCGAGCGCGAACTCCCGTGACCTGAGAGGCGCTTGGGTGCGACGGAACGCCGCCGGGATGGCCGAAGCGGGCCACCCCGGCGGAGCCCGATGTGTGGGTTGCTCCGAGAGGGGCACTCGCCGGACGCCAGCACGTCCGACGAGACAGAAGGAGCCGCACCACCATGAGCGACGCCAACATCTGGGGCTACCAGTCCACCGCCGGCTACACCGCGGGCACCGACCTCGTCGGCTACAAGGTCGAGGCCACCGACGGCAGCATCGGCAAGGTGGACAAGCAGTCGGAGGACGTCTCGTCCTCCTACATCGTCGTCGACACCGGCGTGTGGATCTTCGGCAAGCACGTCCTGCTCCCGGCCGGCACCGTCCAGCGGATCGACGCGGACGAGAAGAAGATCTACGTCGACCGCACCAAGGAGCAGATCAAGGACTCCCCGGAGTTCGACAAGGACAAGCACACGGGCGACGCCGGCTACCACGAGCAGGTGGGCACCTATTACCAGGGCAACCGGCGCAACGTGTGACCGTCGCGCCATGACGCCCCGCAGCGGCCCGGACCGGAGGCTCCCGCCTTCCCGTCCGGGCCGCTCGGCGTCCCCCCTCGGACCTCACCCCGCGGGGTACGGAGCCGCCTCCCGCGCCGTCCGCAGCGCCCCCGCCCACCACGACAGCTGGTCGAGCAGGGTCTTCGCGTACGTCGGCGCCTCCGCGTCGATCGGCTGCCCGTCCTCCCAGGAGAAGAAGTAGTTCGGGAAGGACAGACCGTCCCGGATCGTCACCGCGTGCAGCTCGGTGAGGACGTTCTCCAGGTGCAGCACCGCGTGCCGGCCCCCGGCGGCGCCACCGTAGCTGACGAACGCGACCGGCTTGGCCGCCCACTGGGTGAAGTGCCAGTCGATCGCCGCCTTCAGCGAGGCGGGGTAGCTGTGGTTGTACTCCGGGGTGACGACGACGAACGCGTCGGCCGCGTCCAGCGCCGCGGTGAGCGGTGCGAGCCCCGCGGGCCGCGGGTAGTCGTCGCCGGCCACGAGCGGCGGGACGGCGGGGAGCGCCAGCGGGATGTCGTGGTCGGCCAGGTCGACGACCTCGGCCTCGAACCCGCCGTGCGCCCGCACCTGTTCGGCGAACCACGACGCCACCACCGGGCCGAAGCGGCCCTCCCGCACGCTGCCGACGATGATCACGAGCTTGTGTGTGTCTGCCATGCCCACCACCCTCACCGGGCCCGGGCGCGGCAGCCGGACCGGGACGGGGGTGGCCCCCGCGGGGCCACCCTGCGCCCTGTCCGGGCGGGCGCGCGCCGCCCTGTCCTCGGCCCATGGGAACACCTCTGGGGGACTTCGTCCGGGCCCGGCGCGACCGCACCCAGTCGGCCGTGCTCGGCCTGCCCGAGCGGGGCCGCCGCAGGTCACCGGGGGTACGGCGGACGGATCTCGCCGTGCGGGCGGGCATCAGCGTCGAGTACCTCACCCGGATCGAGCAGGGCCGCGACCGCAACCCCTCGATCGCCGTCGTCAACGCACTGGCCGACGCCCTGAGCCTGTCCGCGTCCGAACGCGACCACCTGCGCTACCTCGCGAAGATCAGCGGCGGCGAGTGCACCGCGGACGTCCGCTCCACCCCCGCCGACCGCCGGGTCCGACCGTCCGTCCTCGCCACCCTGCACCTGCTCGAACCCGGCCTCGCGATCGTGACGAACCGGCTCGGCGACCTCTTCGCCTGGACCGACGCCTTTGGGACGGCGGCCGCCGGGACCGGGCTGCTCGACGCGGACGAGCCGAACCTCACCCGGTTCGTCTTCACCGATCCGCGCGCCCGCGCCCTGTTCCCCGACTGGGAGGCCGTCGCCGACGAGCGGGCGTTCGACCTCTGGCTCGCCCCGACCGTGGAGCACGCGGAGTGGCTCAGCGGTGAGCTCGCCGCGAGCGCGGGCCCGGAGTTCACCGCCCGCAGGAACCGGCACCTGGTGCCGCCCCGGGACGTCCTCACCCTGGCCCACCCCGGCGGACACACGCTCCGGCTGACCCGCCAGGAGATGGAACTCAGCGCGGAAGCGCAGCAGTTGCTGGTCCTGCACCCCGCCGACGACGCCACCGCGCAGGTCCTCGGCGAACTCCTCCGTCCGCGCCGCGGGGGACTTCGCTCCATCTCCTGAGCGCCGCGGCCGGCGGTCTCACGGCATCGCCCGGTCCAGGTTCACCGCCGCGCTGATGAGGGCGAGATGGGTGAACGCCTGCGGGAAGTTGCCCAGTTGCTCGCCGGTCATGGCGATCTGCTCGGCGTACAGGCCGAGATGGTTGGAATACGTGAACGTCTTCTCCAGCGCGATCCGCGCCTCCTCGACGCGGCCGGTGCGGGTCAGGGCCTCGACCCACCAGAACGAGCAGATGGAGAAGGTGCCCTCGGTGCCGGTGAGGCCGTCGGGGGCGACGCGGGGGTCGTAGCGGAAGACGAGGGAGTCGGCGACGAGGCCGCGCTCGATCGCGTCCATCGTCGAGACGAAGAGCGGGTCCGTCGGGGCGAGGAACTTGACCATCGGCATGACGAGGAGGGAGGCGTCGAGGACGGGCGGGGGAGGGGCGTCGGTCGCCGTCGTCTGGACGAAGCTCTGCAGCTCCGGGCTCCATGCGCGGGTGACGATCTGCTCGTGGATCTCGTCCCGCACCCGGCTCCACCGCACGACGTCCCCCGGCAGCCCCCGCTGCCGGCTCATCCGGATCATCCGCTCGACCGCGACCCAGCACATCAGCCGCGAGTACGTGTGGTGCTGGCGCCCGGCGCGGGTCTCCCAGATCGACTCGTCCGCCTGGTCCCAGTTCTCCAGCAGCCACTCCAGGATCCGGGTGAGGTCCTTCCACGCCTGGAGCGAGATGCCGGCGCCGTGCTTGTTGAACAGGTAGACGGAGTCGACGAGTTCACCGTAGACGTCCAACTGGCACTGTTCGGAGGCCTGGTTGCCGACCCGGACCGGCAACGAGCCCCGGTAGCCGTCGAGATGGTCGAGGTGCGTCTCCTCGTGCGCGGGGTCGCCGTCGATCGTGTAGAGCGCGCGCAAGGGGCCCTTGCCGTCGCCGTCCGCGTCCCCCAGGCAGCGGGTCAGCCAGCCGACGAACGCGTCCGCCTCCTGCGTGAACCCCAGCCGCAGCAGGGCGTAGAGCGAGAAGGCGGCGTCGCGGATCCACACGTAGCGGTAGTCCCAGTTCCGCTCCCCGCCCTCCACCTCCGGCAGGCCCAGCGTGGGCGCGGCGATCACCGCGCCGGTCGGTTCGTGCGTCAGCAGCTTCAGGGTCAGGGCGGACCGCTGCACCATCTCGCGCCAACGGCCGGTGTACGTCGAGCGCTTGAGCCAGCCGCGCCAGTACGCGACCGTCCCGTCGAACAGCGCGGCGACGTCCTCGGGGGCGAGGGGGGCGGTGTCCCGGCGGGGGTCGCCGGCGGGCGCGGAGTCGTCGGCGCCGACGGCCGCGGGCTCCCCGCCCTCCAGCACGAAGTGCTCCTCGTCCCCCTGCGCGAGGTGGAACTCCGCGACCGCGTCGCGCGGGTCGCCGTCGGTGTCGACGGTGAGCGGGACCGTCCCGCGCACCGTCACCGTCTGCGCGTCCGAGCGGAACTCCACCGCCTGCCCGTGCTCCACCGCGCGGTGCTCGGCCCGGCCGTAGTCCAGGCGCGGTGCGACGCGCGTCCGCAGCCGCATCTCGCCGCGGACGCACACCACGCGGCGGACGAGCCGCTGCCGGTGGTCGGGGTCGTGCGGGCGCAGCACGGGCATGAAGTCCTGCACCTCGACCATCCCGTGCTCGGTGAGCAGCCGGGTGACCAGGATGTTCGTGTCCGGGAAGTAGAACTGCCGACGGGCCGCGACCTCGCACAGCGGGTCGATCCGCCAGCTGCCGCCGCGCTCGGCGTCGAGCAGCGCGCCGAACACGCTCGGCGAGTCGAACCGCGGCGCGCAGAACCAGTCGATCCGGCCGTCCGTGCCGACCAGCGCGGCCGTCCGCAGATCGCCGATGAGGCCGTGTTCGGCGATCGGCAGGTACGCGTCGTCACCTGCGCCCCGGGGATAACGGTTCATCCCCGGAGCGTAACCGGACGGGTGCAGTTCGCTTACGGTCGGCGGGTCGGCGGGTCGGCGGGTCGGCGGGTCGGCGGGTCGGCGGGAGACCGGGATCACGCCGTCGGAGTACCGCCGCCGCTTCGGCGCCGGCGGTGCTCAGGCGACGCCGGGGGCCGTCACAGCGGACTGAGGTGCACCCGGATCCGCTTGCCGCCCCGCACCTCCGTCACCTGGAGGTCGTGGCACAGCGCCTGCACGATCTCCAGCCCGTGCTGGCCGATCCGCGCCGCGTCCGGCGCCTTCGGCACCGGCAGCCCGGGGCCGTTGTCGGCGACGGTCATCGCCAGCTCCCCCGGCCGCAGCTCCAGCATCAGCGAGACCGTACCGACCGCGTACTTCACCGCGTTCGTGACCAGCTCGGAGACCACCAGCCTGGCCCGCTCGACGAGGTCCTCGCTCACCTTCATCCCGCGGTTGCGGGCCCGGGCGAGGAACGTGGTGAGGAAGTCCCGCGCCGCGCCCACACTCGGGCTGCCCCCTTCGTACGCGGCCGCTCCCCTCATGACGTGCTGCTCCATTCTTCGCCCCGTCCGTCCGGATCCATCAAGCTGTGCGGTCCCCCAGCGGGTCACCCGTTCCGCGCGTCTCACACCATCGAGGACGTAGTTACGGATTCCGGTTCCGTACGGAGCCGCCGCCGGGGTGCGCCGCAGGGTGCCCCGGCGGGCCCGCCGCGGGGCGCGTCGGCACACACCCCGCCCCTCCCGCCTGAGTACGCGTACCCATCCCGCGTGTGCCGACCGCCCCTGCCGCCGTACCGCCCGCGTCCCCCATCCTGTGACCTCCTACGTGCGAGAGGAACACAACTGATGGAGCGTCAACTCCGGCTGCGCCAGGCCACTGTGGACGACCTGGCCTGGATCCACGAGCTGCGCCACCGGGTGTACGCCGAGGAGCTCGGCCAGCACGCGACGAACAGCGAGGGCGTGCTGCGGGACGCACTCGACGGCGACAACGTCTACCTCGTCGCCGCCCGCGGGGACGACCGGATCGGCTTCGTCAGCCTCACCCCGCCCTGGTCGGGCCGGTACGCGCTGGAGAAGTACCTCACCCGCGAGGAGCTGCCGCTGCTCGCCGAGGACGCGCTGTTCGAGGTCCGCATCCTCACCGTCGAACCCGCCTGGCGCACCTCGGCCGCGGCGTCGCTGCTGATGTACGCGGCGCTGCGGTGGACGGCCGCGCGCGGCGGCCGGCGGATCGTCGCGATGGGCCGCACCGACCTGCTGCCGATGTACCTCGCCACGGGTCTGCGCCCGGTCGGCCGGACCGTCCGCAGCGGCGCGCTGACCTTCGAGGTGCTCGCCGGCACCGTCGACGAGATCGCCCGCACCGGCCGCGCCCGCCACCGGACCACGCTGAACCGCCTACGGCCCCACGTCGACTGGCAGTTGGACGTCCCCTTCGCACCCCGCGCGGACGGCTGCGAGCACGGCGGCGCCTCCTTCTCCGCCATCGGCACCGACTTCACCACCCTCCACCGCCGCGACCGGATCGTCGCCGCCGACGTCCTCGACGCCTGGTTCCCGCCCGCCCCCGGCGTCCGCGCCGCGCTCACCGAGGACCCCGACTGGGCCGCCCGCACCTCCCCGCCCACCGGCGCGGAGGGCCTGGTCGCCGCCGTCGCCACGGCCCGCGGGCTCCCCGACGACACCCTCGCCGTCGGCGCCGGCTCCTCCGACCTGATCTTCCGCGCCTTCGGCCGGTGGCTCACCCCCGACAGCCGCGTCCTGCTCCTCGACCCGGGCTACGGCGAGTACGCGCACGTCACCGAGCGGGTGATCGGCTGCCGCGTCGACCGCCTCCGGCTCCGCCGCGAGGAGGGCTGGCGGATCGACCCCGAACGGCTCGCCGCGGCCGTCGCCGCGCACCCCTACGACCTCGTCGTCGTCATCAACCCCAACAACCCCACCGGCCCGCACACCCCCGCCGCCGTCCTGCGCGCGGTGATCGCCGGCGCGCCCGCCCGCACGCGCTGGTGGATCGACGAGGCGTACCTCGGCTACGTCGGCGTCGGCGAGTCGCTGGCCGGGCTCGCCGCGACCGACCCGCGGGTCGTCGTCTGCAGCTCGCTGTCCAAGACGTACGCGCTGTCCGGCGTGCGCGCCGCCTACCTCGTCGCCGCGCCGCCCGTCGCCGCCGAGCTGCGCCGCTGGACGCCGCCCTGGCCCGTCAGCCTCCCCGCCCAGCTCGCCGCGGTCGCCGCGCTGCGCGACCCCGCGTACTACGCGGACCGCCGGCGGCAGACCCACGCGCTGCGCCGCGCCCTCGCCGCCGACCTCGCCGCGCTGCCCGGCGCACCGCTCGCCGTCGAGGAGTCCGTCGCCAACTGGCTCACCGTCACCCTCCCGCCCACCGGCCCGAGCGCCGCGCGGCTCGTCGCGGAGTGCCGCCGGCACGACGTCTACCTGCGCGACCTCTCCCCGCTGTCCTCCGCCTACGAGGGCCGCACCGTCCGGATCGCGGTCCGCGACGCGGCCGGCAACGCGCGCATCGCCGCGGCGGTGCGGGCAGCGCTGGCGGCGCTCACGGCGGACGCCGAGCCCCCGGCCGTGACTCCCGGGGCAACCGCCGTGCCCGTCGCCACCTCATGACGACCGCCGCCTCGGTCGCGCCCGAGCCGCAATGAATACCAGCCCGGCTGGCGTCTGAGGCCGCGCGGGCGCAGCCCGTGCATCCGCGGCGGAGCCGCGAAATCCCGCTGCCGGCCGCCCGAGGCCCCCGCCGCGAAACCGTGTTGCCGGCCGCCCAAGGCCCCCGCTGCCGGCCGCCCAAGGCCTCACCGCACGTCGCGGAACGCGCGTCCCGCCGCCGTCACCCCCGCCGCACTGCGGTACAGCCCCGTGTTCGGCTCCGCCCCCGACGGCAGTCCGAACCACGCCCACCGCTGCACGTACGGCAACCCCGCCAGCATCGGCGCGGCGGCCCGCAGGAACGCCGCCTGCTGGTCCTGGGACGCGACCCGCACGCCCTGGGAGAAGTCGGTGAGGGCGAACTCGGTGAGCCAGACCGGCTTCCCGTACCTCCGGTGCACCGCCTCCAGGTACGACCTCAACTGCGCGACCGCCGCCTCGGCCCGGAAGTCACCGCCGTACCAGTGCAGCGCGACGAAGTCGACGCGGAGCCCGCGCGCCTCCGCACCCGCCATGAACCGGTCGAGCCACCCACCGGGCCGGTCCCCGCCGTAGGCCACCGCCGGACTGCCGAGGACCCGCCCCGCCGACTCCAACCGCGGCCACAGGTCGAGCGCCTGCTCGACCGACATCTCGGCCTGCCCCGCCAGATCCGGCTCGTTGAACCCGAGCAGATAGGGCCCGGCGGCCCGCGCCCGCTCCAGGTTCGCCGGCTCGACGGACTTCGCCCCCCAGATCATCGGGACGAACCGCGCCGACGCGGAGGCCGGGACACCCAGCCGCTCCGTCCCCCACGTGTAGTACCAGCCCGCCCCGGAGTCCGCGAGCGCCGGTCCGGCGGCGGCGAACGGCCACACCCCGACCCCCTTGCGCGGCGAGGTCGCGGCCGCCGTACCGACGGGTGCCTTCGCCGCGCCCGTGGCCGGCGGCTTCGCGGCGGCGGCCGGCCGCTCCTTCTTTTCCGAGGCCGACGGCGAAGCCGAAGCCGAGGGGGAGGCCGGCGCCGACGCCGAGGGCGCCGAGGACCGCGACGCCGACGGCATTCCGGACGGACCTCCGCGGGACGCCACGGCCGCCCCGCCCGCGGCCACCGACCGCCCCCCGTCGCCCGCCCCACCCGGCAGGTACCCGGCGACCAGCAGCACCGCCGTCGCCACCGCCCCCGCCGCGAGGACCGCCGCACCCCGCCGCCGTACGGTCGCGCGCCCGGCCGCCCGCGCGACCCGCCGCGCGGCGACCCGCGACCCCGCGGCCGAGGCGTGCGCCCCTCCGTCCCCCACCGCCCGCCCACCGAGGTCGTACGCGTCCCCCACCGTGCCACCCGCCACGTCCCCCACACCGGCCTCGGGCCCGACGCCGCCCCCGGCGGACACAGCCGCCGGCCACCCCTGCGGAACCCCCGCGTGGGGCGGCGGCACGAGCAGCGGCAGCCCGCCGAGCAGCCGCTCCACCGGGACGGCGGCGGCCCCGCCACCCGCCCCGCAGACCCCGCACTCCCGCAGGTGCCGCGCGAACCGCTTGCGCCAGAGCGGGCCGGGGACGCCGTTCCAGCCGGTCACGAGGGTGTCCAGACCGTCGCAGCGGCCCGGCGCCCCGGCCAGCGCGCGGACGACCGCCCGGCACACCTCCACCCGCTCCCGCAGCCGCTGCACCCTGACCGCCGCATGCCGCACCGGCAGCTCCAGCGCGCTCGCCAGCTCCTCGCGCGTCATCTCGCCGGTGGCCTCCAGCCACCACAGCGACAGCAGCGTCCGATCGCCGTCGTCGAGCCAGCGCGTCGCCTCGGCCACCTCACGGCGCTGGTCGGTCAGACCCAGCCGCAGGATGGTGACGGCGGCGAAGTCCGACGAGGGGTCGACGACGTCGGCGACCGCGTCCAGACTGTCCGTCCGTTGCAGCGCCGCCGCCCGCCGCGCCTCGCGGTCGCGGACCTGCCGGACGGCGATCGCGACCGCCCACGACCGGAACGCGTCGGGATCGCGCAGGCCCGGCAGCCCGCGCACGATCCGGACCAGGGTGTCCTGCACGACGTCGTCGACGTCGCTGTGCCCGTCGAGCGCCCGCCCGACCACGTTGTAGAGCAGGGGCATGCTCGCCGCGACCAGGGCGTCGAGAGCCCGCGGGTCCCCGTCCCTGGCGGCCTCCACCGTGGCGAGTGCGGGTCCGCTGCGCGGGCTTCGGTACATGGGGGCGTCCACCTCGATCTCGTCAGGTCTCTGACAGGAGACCGCGCGGCGCGGCGCCGTACAACAGAAATGCGCCGGCGTCCGCGATCCGGGACGGAGGTCCCCGGCGGCCGGGACCGAAGTCCGTGGCCCAGCACACACCGCAACGCGCAGGATGGACGCATGACGACGGCTCCCACCCCCCGGCACGACCGGCTCCCGGCCGGTGACACGCCCCACCCGCGTGGGACGTGGATCATCCGCGCGGTCGGTGAGATCGACGTGGACACGGCCGACTCCCTGCACGCCGCCCTGGCGACCGCCGCCCGCACCTACCCCGTCGTGGTGCTCGACGCGGCCGAGGTCACGTTCGCCGACTCCAGTTTCGTCAACGCCGTCGTCAGAGCCCACCGCAGAACGCGGCTGCGCATCGCCCGCCCGAGCCCCCAGGTCCGCCACCTGCTCGAACTCACCACCCAGGACCGGCACATGCCGGTGTACACCACCCTGGCGGAGGCCGTGGAGGGCTGACGCGGACGGCCCACGCCCCCCCCGCGACGACACAACGCCCGCCCCCTGACGAGGGCGGGCGTTCGGCGCGTCGGCGACGGGATCAGGCCGAGGCCTGGTGCGGCTTGGGCTCACCGGGGTTGACCACGGCCACCCCCTCGCCCTCCAGCTTCAGCTGGACCGCCTCCCCGCTGCCGCCCTTGAGCATCGACCCGATGCCCTGCGACCGGTGCAGCGACGTCCGCAGCTGCGGGCTCCACGCCACGACCGCGTCGGTGTCGACGTACACCGGCGCGTCCGGCGTCACCGGCAGCACCAGCGGGACGCCCGCGCTGGTCAGGGCGAGGCGACCGGTCCCGCCGAAGGTGCAGTTGAACAACCCGCCGCCGACCATCCCCGCCCCCTCGACGGTGGTGATGTCGTAGCGGAGCGAGGCGTCGAAGCAGAGGATGTTCTTGCCGTTGACGGTCAGTCCGTGCTGGTCGTCGACGTCGACGACGAAGCAGTGCGCCGCGTCGGAGGCGAACCACACCTCGCCCTCGCCCTTGGCGGTCATGAGGGACAGGCCCTCGCCGGTCATCGCGCGTTTGAGGAAGTTGCCCACGCCCTGGCCCTGGCGCTCGAACGACAGCGCTCCGCGCCAGGCCACCATCGTGCCCTGGCGGGCGTACGCCTCGCCCTTGACGGTGTACCGCACCGCCATCGGGTTCTCCTGCGACAGGCCGGGGGCCTGCGACGGCTGGACGAAGTTCTCGGGATCGAACAGGTTTCGGCTCATGCGGCGGCTGGTTCCCCCGCTCCCCGCCCACACTCCCGGAGCGACTCACTCCGCTCCCGGCGGCGTGACCTGCACCGGACCGGGGCAGGCGCACGGAGTCGGAACGTACACCGGCGCGACACGGCGCGCACAGGTCGAGAGGTGACCCATGATCGAGGCGGACAACATTCGTGACTGGCGCGGCAAGGACGTCGTCGACCAGGAGGGCAACAAGGTCGGCTCGCTGGAGTCCGTCTACGTGGACACCGGCACGGACACCCCGGCCTTCGCGGGCGTCCTGACCGGCTTCCTCACCAGCAAGCGCATCACGTTCGTGCCGCTGCAGCGGGCCCGCGTCTCACCGTCGTACGTGAAGGTCGCCTGGCCCAAGCAGACGGTGAAGGACGCGCCGTCGATCGAGACGGACGGCGAACTCCTCGCGGATACCGAGGCGGAGGTCTTCTCGCACTACAAGCTGCCGTTCACCGTGGGGGGACCGAGGCGTCTCGCGCGCCGCTGACGTCGTCCGAACCGGGCCTTTCCGGGCGGGAGTTGCCGTTCCGATGTGAACGGCCGCTCTCCGTGGGGTCGTTGGAGTCGTCCTCGGGGACGGTGTCCGGCGGCGTCGTCGTGGCCGGCGTGACGGGCGGCACCGGCGGTGCGCCGATCCCCGCCGCACCGCCTGCCGTCGCCCCGAGCCCGTCCGCCCGGGCCGCGTCCGCCAGCGCCTCCTCGGCCGCCCGCGCGGCCAACGCGGCATCCGTGGCGGCCTGTTCGGCCTGCTCGGCGGAGTTCGACGCCGCCTTCGGGACCGTCGCCGCGGACTGCGGCAGCACCTCGTTGAACGCGCGCGACACCCCCTGGAGCGCGGACGTCACCTCGCTCGGGATCACCCAGAAGGTGCTGCCCTGGCCCTGCGCGAGCTGCGGCAGCATCTGCATGTACTGGTAGGCGAGCAGCTTGGGGTCGGGGTCGTTGCGGTGGACGGCCTGGAAGACCTCGTCGATCGCCCGCGACTGTCCCTCCGCCTTCAGGATCTCCGCCGTCCGGTTGCCCTCCGCGCGCAGCACCGCGGCCTGCTTGTCACCCTCGGCGGTCAGGATCTGCGACTGCCGCTGGCCCTCCGCGCCGAGGATCGCGGCCCGCTTGTCGCGCTCGGCGCGCATCTGCTTCTCCATCGCGTCCTTGATGGACTGCGGCGGGTCGATCGCCTTGATCTCCACGCGGTTGACGCGCAGCCCCCATTTGCCCGTCGCGTCGTCGAGCACGCCGCGCAGCTGGCTGTTGATCGTGTCGCGCGAGGTCAGCGTCCGCTCCAGGTCCATCGACCCGACGACGTTCCGCAGCGTCGTGACCGTCAGCTGCTCGACGCCCTGCAGGAAGTCCGCGATCTCGTACGCCGCCGCGCGCGGGTCGGTGACCTGGTAGTAGAGGACGGTGTCGATCTGGACGACGAGGTTGTCCTCGGTGATCACCGGCTGCGGTTTGAACGACGCGACCTGCTCGCGGAGGTCGATCACCGGATAGACGCGGTCGATGTACGGGATGACGACGTTGAGGCCCGGTTTCAGCGTCCGCCGGTACCGTCCGAGCCGCTCCACGTTCCGGGCGCGCGCCTGCGGGACGATGCGCACCGCACGGATCACGGTGAACACCGCGATCAGCGCCACGAGCAGACCGGCTATGAGCACTGGCGACATGTCCACGTCTCACTCTCTCGGATAGACGATCGCGGTCGAACCGGTGATCTCCATGACGTCCACGGCAGCGCCCTCGGGGATCACGAGCGTCTCGTCGTACGGCCTGGCCGTCCACTCCTCGCCGCCGATCCGCACCCGGCCGCCGCGCGCCGACACCTCGGTGACCGCGTGCGCGACCGAACCCACCAGCGCGTCGATCCCGAACCGCTCCTGCTGCGGCGCCCGCAGGTTCCGCATCGCCACCGGCCGCACGAACAGCAGCCCCGCGGCCGAGACCAGCGTGAACACCACGAACTGCACCGGCACCGGCGCCCCCACCCCCGCCGCCCCCGCCGACACCAGCGCGGCACCCCCGAGCAGCCCCAGAGCGGCGGTCAGCGTGAATATCTCGGCCGCGGCCAGGACCGCCGCGACCGTCAGCCAGATCAACCACGGTTCCATGAAGGCCCCTCCCTGCCGGGGGCGCGTGGATGTCGGATTGCGTCGCAAAGATGAAGAGATCCACCTTTTGAATTACTTTACCTCCGGGCGGGCGGCGGGGGCCATGGTTGCGCGGGATCTCTTACCGCGCCCCGGCCGCCTCACAGCCACCGCGGCGAGGCTCCTGGCCACATCGCCTCCGCCTGTGGCGTCCGGGCGATGTTGACTCCGCCTGTGGCGTCCGGGCGATGTCGACCACGTCTGGGGCGCCCAAGCCTCATCGCCTCCGCCTGGTGGGTCCAGGCCACAATGCCTCAGCGTGGTGGGTCCAGGCTGCAAAGCCTCAGCGTGGTGCGTCCTGGCCACGAAGCCCTAGCGTGGTGGACGTCCGGCCAGATCGCCTCAGCCAGACCGGGGGCGGGAGCCAAAAAAATCCAGCCCGGCCGGCGTTTGAGGCCGGAGGGCGCAGCCCGACATGGGGGTGCAGGGGGCGGAGCCCCCGCTCGGGGACGCGGGGGGCTCCGCTCCCGCGGAGGGCTCCGCTCTCGCGGGGGGCTCCGCTCTCGCGGGGGACGCCCCCGCACCACACCCGCGCTACCGGGCGAGCCGGGCCAGAACCGCCCGCCGGAGCACCTCCTCACCCACGCCCAGCGCCACCAGCACCTCCGGCCCCCGCCCACCCCCGGACGACAGCAGCCCCAACAGGACGTGCCCCGTCCCGAACCGCTCGGCCCCGAGCGCCCGCGCCTCGGCGAGCGTCTGCTCCAGCGCCTTCTTGGCCTCCGGGGTGTACGCCGGCCGCGGGTACTGGAACGCACCCGGTCCGAACGTACCGTCGGCCTGCGCCTTGATCGCCTCGACGTCGATGCCGAGCGACGACAGCGCGTCCTTGGCCGGCTGCCCGCCGGTCGACGGCACGCCCGCCGCCTCGCAGATCCGCACCGTCTCGGCCCGCGCCCGCTCCGCGTCGACGCCCACCTCGCGCAGCGCCCGCGCGGCGGTGGACTCCTCGGTGACCACGAGACCGAGCAGGATGTGCTCCGTCCCGATGAAGTCGTGCCCGAGCGCGACCGCCTCGTCCTGGGAGGCCACCACCGCGGCCCTGCCGTGCTCCGTGAAGTACTCGAACATCTCTACCCCTCCTTGCCCTCGGCCCTGCGCCGACCCGCGTGCTTCTCGTGCACCGTCTGCCGGCTGACGTCCAACGACGTGGCGATGGTCTGCCACGACCACCCCCGGTCCCGCGCGCTGTCCACGTGCAGCCGCTCCAGTTCCTCCAGCAGCCGCCGCAACGCGACGACCGCGGCGAGACCCACCGCGGGGTCCCTGTCCGTGACCTGCCCGGCCAACGAGGCCGGCGTCTCCTCGGCTTCCATACGTGTCAGGATTCCCTGACAACGGACACGGTGTCAAGGTTCCCTGACAACACCACCGCGCCGCCCCACCCGCCCCCGCCGTACGCTCGACCCGTGCCGACCTCCCGCCCCCACCGCGTCGCCGTCCTCGTCCTCGACGGTGCGAAGCCGCTCGACGTCGGCATCCCGGCGCAGGTGTTCACGACGCGCGCGAGCATGCCGTACGAGGTGCGGGTGTGCGGCGCCGCGCGGGGAAGGGTGGCCGGGGGCGACGGACTGGCGTACGAGGTCGCGCACGGCCTGGAGGCGCTGGCCTGGGCGGACATCGTCTTCGTCCCGGGCTACCGGCAGCCGGACCGCGACGACCCGCCGCCCGCCGTCGTCGCCGCGCTCCTCAACGCACACGAGCGGGGCACCCGGCTCGCGGCGATCTCGACCGGCGCGTTCGCGCTCGCCGCGACGGGCCTGCTCGACGGCCGCCGCGCCACGACCCACTGGCACTACACGCGCGCCCTCGCGGCCCGCCACCCGCGGATCCTCGTCGACGAGAACGTCCTCTTCGTCGACGAGGGCGGCGTCCTCACCTCCGCCGGCGCGGCCTCCGGCATCGACCTGTGCCTGCACATCCTGCGCGGCGACCTCGGCGTGGCCGCGTCCAACCACGCGGCCCGCCGCCTCGTCGCCGCGCCCTACCGCAGCGGCGGCCAGGCCCAGTACGTCCCGCGCAGCGTGCCGGAGCCGCTGGGGGAGCGGTTCGCGGCGACCCGCGAGTGGGCGCTGTACCGGCTCGGCGAACCGCTCACCCTCGACGCGCTCGCCGCGCAGGCCGGCGTGTCCGCGCGCACGTTCTCCCGCCGGTTCGTCGAGGAGACGGGGTACACCCCCATGCAGTGGGTCATGCGGGCCCGCGTCGACCTCGCCCGCGAGCTCCTCGAACGCTCCGAACGCTCCGTCGAGCAGATCGCCGGCGACACCGGCCTCGGCACCGGCGCGAACCTCCGCCTGCACTTCCACCGCATCCTCGGCACCTCCCCGAGCGAGTACCGCCGCACCTTCACCGACGGCGGCTGAGCCGGCCGTACGCCCCCCGGGGCCCGACCGCACCGACACGGCCTGGCGACATCCTTGCGGACCATGGCGATCACGCCACTGTCCGCGCCCGCGGTCGCGCGCGAGGGTGGTGGGGACGGGAGAGAAGGGACCTCACTCATGACCCGCATCGCCATCAACGGTTTCGGCCGCATCGGCCGCAACGTGCTCCGCGCGCTCCTGGAGCGCGACAGCGCGCTCGAGATCGTCGCGGTCAACGACCTCACCGAGCCCGCCGCGCTCGCCCGGCTGCTCGCGTTCGACAGCACGTCGGGCCGGCTCGGCCGCCCGGTGTCCGCCGAGGGGGACACCCTCGTCGTCGACGGCCGCCGCATCCGCGTGCTCGCCGAGCGCGACCCGGCACAACTCCCCTGGCGGGAGCTGCAGATCGACATCGTCCTGGAGTCCACCGGGCGCTTCACCTCCGCCGAGGCCGCACGCGCGCACCTCGACGCGGGCGCGCGCAAGGTGCTCGTCAGCGCACCCTCGGACGGCGCGGACGTCACCCTCGCCTACGGCGTCAACACCGCCGCCTACGACCCGGCCGCCCACACCGTCGTCTCCAACGCCTCCTGCACCACCAACGCGCTCGCCCCGCTCGCCGCGGTCCTCGACGAACTCGCCGGTATCGAGCACGGGTTCATGACCACCGTGCACGCGTACACCCAGGAGCAGAACCTCCAGGACGGCCCCCACCGCGACCCGCGCCGCGCCCGCGCCGCCGGCGTCAACATCGTCCCGACCACCACCGGCGCGGCGAAGGCGATCGGCCTCGTCCTGCCGGGCCTCGACGGCAAGCTCTCCGGGGACTCCATCCGCGTCCCCGTCCCGGTCGGCTCGATCGTCGAGCTCAACACCACCGTCGCCCGCGACGTCACCCGCGACGACGTCCTCGCCGCCTACCGCACCGCCGCGGCCGGCCCCCTCGCCGGCGTCCTGGAGTACTCCGACGACCCCCTCGTCTCCTCCGACATCACCGGCAACCCCGCCTCCGCCGTCTTCGACTCCGCGCTCACCCGTGTCGACGGCCGCCACGTCAAGGTCGTCGCCTGGTACGACAACGAGTGGGGCTTCTCGCACCGCGTCATCGACACCCTGGAACTGCTGGCGCGCGGCTGAGGGCCTCCGGCGAGGGGGGGAGGGGCGGCGGCCCCTACCGCCGCTGGGTGAGCAACTCCGCCAGCTCGTCGGTGAACGCGGTGAGGCGGGTCAGGAGTTCGCCCTCCCGCGCCACCCGGAACCCGTGCCGGCGCGCCCAGAACGAGGCCTGTACGGCGTGCAGTTGGGACCAGGCGCGCACCCGCTCGCGGTCGAGTTCCGCGGCCTCGGCGAAGCCGTCGAGGGCGCGGAACGCCGCGGTGCGGAGGTCGTCCGCGTCGAGGAACGCGAGCGCGCGGGCCTTGAGGAGGGTGCCGCCGTCGTACGCCGGGTCGCCGACGTACCCCTTGGGGTCGACGGCCAGCCACGGCTCCCGGTCGGCGCGCAGGATGTTGCGCGCGTGGAAGTCCCCGTGGACGAGGGTGTCCGGCTGGGTCGTCCCCAGCTCGCGTACCGTGGCGGCGGCCGCGTCCACGACCCGCGGCGGCAAGGCGTGCGACAACTCAGCCTCTTCGTGCCGTAGTTGCTCCAGCCACCCTTCCGCCTGCGTGCTCAGCCGCGGCAGCCCCGCCGGCGCGGCGACCGTCAGCCTGCGGTGCAGCCGCCCCGCCACCCGCACCACCTCGTCGGTGTCCGCCGCCTCCGCGAGCGTCTCGGAGCGCGCCCGCTCCAGCAGCATCGCGAACCGCGCGTCGTCCCGCGCGTACAGCCGTACGGCCCCGCGCCCGCCCCACGCCTCGAACGCGTCCGGCTCGTGCACGTTCCCCTCGTGCGGGAACGACACCTTCACCACCGCCCGCCGCCCCCGCCACCGCACCGGCACCACCACCCCGACACCCCCGTGCGTCACCTCCCCGTCCCGCCCGCACCCCCACCGCGCCATCAACTCGCGCACAATAAGCGGCACTTCCGCGACCCACGCCGCCCCCGCCTCCCCCTCCCGCGCAACCGTCCCCCGCACGAACCCCTCCGGCACCTGGATCACCCCGGCACCCTACGCGGGCACCCCGCCCCGCCGACCCGGCTGTAGGCCGTACTCCCGGGTTCAGGGGGCGGTGGGCCTGGCGAGGACCAGTTCGCGTTCCACCAGGGCGGGATCGGCCTCCGTCGGAAGCGTCACGCCCGACGCCACGAAGCCCAGCCGGCGGTAGGCGCCCGCGGCGCGCGCGTTGGACTCGTGGACGTGGAGGCGGACGCGGGTGATGGCCGGGTCGGACCACGCCCAGGCCACCGCAGCGGAGACGAGCGCGTCGAGGACGCCGGTCCCGCGGTGCTCGGGCCGGAGGTAGACGCCGACGAGCTGCGCCTGGCGCCGCTCGACGCGGTGGCCGAAGAAGTCGTCGCGGCCGGCCTCCTCGACCAGGACGGTGACCGAGCCGACCCAGGAGCCGTCGCCGTCCTCGGCCACGAACTGGCGGGCGCCGGTGCCGTGGGACGCGCCCTCGGCCCGCTGCCGGTAGAAGTCGTCGGGCCGCGCGGCGGCCTCCTCGTACGTCTCCAGGAACGCGATCGGGGCCGCCGGGTCGCGCAGCGCGAGCAGCCGCAGCGCCTTGACCTCGCGCCACTCCTCGGCGCGGACGGGACGGACGGTGGGACGGGTGACGGGTGGCATGGCACCGCACCCTACGCGCCCGGCATCCCCGATACCACCGCGTTTCCGCACGTCAGCCCGGACATGGCGGTCCGCAGGCCCGGCGGCCTCGTGTGCCGGCCACGGGTGCGGGGGTGCCGCCCTGCGTCAGGCCTCGTACATCTCCGCCCGCACCCGGTGCAGCCATGCCGTGACCGGCCCCTCGTCCGGGTGGTCCGGGAGCACGCTGCGGGTCGAGGCGAAGGCGTCCTCGAACTCGCGCAGGAGCGGCAGCGCGGCCGCCGGGTCCGCGGCGGCCTCCTCGCCGAAGCGGTGGTAGGCGGCGGGGTCGTCGACGCGGACGTGCAGCGTGCCGGTGGCGTACAGCTGGAACCCCTGGTGGCAGAGGCGGCGCAGATGGCGGGCGTGCTTGGCCGTGCGCTTGCGGGTGTCGGCGCTGAAGGAGCCGTCACCGCGGGCGGCGAGCCGCCTGAACTGCTGTGTGGCGTAACCGAGATAGGCGTCGCGCACCCGCGGGGCGCACAGCAGTGACGAGCGCAGGCCGATCAGCTCCTCGCCGAGCGGCGTGCGGACCTCGTACAGCTCGTCGGGCAGCCAGACCAGCTCCATGACCGTCGGGTTCCCGCTCAGGGCGAGGCGCGCCCACTTCGCCGCCTCGTGCAGCGTGCGGTCCGGGGCCGTCGTCACGTACGTCGGCTTCGGCGCGTGCAGACCGTGGAACGCGCGGGTGGGCGCGGCGAAGAGACCGAGCCGGTCCACGTCGGAACCGGCATGCGCGAGCCCGTACGCCGTCGAGCCGACCACGCCCGACAGGAGGACGGCCCCCGCGGTGAACTCGCTGCTCATGTGGAGACCTCCCCTGATCCGGGCCCCGATGGGGCTCGCCGACGCCCATGATCCCGACCGTCCGCGACCCTGTCGCCGCATTTTCCTCCCGCCGGACCCCGCCCCGCGCCCCCGCGCCACGCGCCTCCCCCCGCCCCGCTGACCAGCGCCGAGGCGCCCCGCCGGTAGGCTCGGCCCCCATGACCGTCGCCCGCTCCGTCGCCCTCTTCGCCGTCGCCGCCCTCCTCGAGATCGGCGGCGCCTGGCTGGTCTGGCAGGGCATCCGCGAGCACAAGGGCTGGATCTGGATCGGCGCCGGCGTCGTCGCGCTCGGTCTCTACGGCGTCGTCGCCACCCTCCAGTCCGACGACGACTTCGGCCGCATCCTCGCCGCCTACGGCGGAGTCTTCGTCGCCGGCTCCCTCGCCTGGGGCATGGTCGCCGACGGCTACCGCCCCGACCGCTACGACGTCGTCGGCGCCCTGATCTGCCTCACCGGCATGGCCGTCATCATGTACGCCCCCCGCGGCCACTGACGGGTCACGCGGCGCCGGAGCCGTCCGCGCCGGGCGACACCTGCGCGATCCGCAGGGCGAGTTGCAGCTCCAGGGCCCGTTCCGGCTGCTGCCAGCCCGATCCGAGGAGCTGCCCGATGCGGTCGAGGCGCTGGACGACGGTGTTGACGTGGACGTGCAGCCGGTCCTTGGCCCGCGTCTGGTTCATGCCGGCCGCGAAGTACACCCGCAGCGTACCGGTGAGGTCGGTGCCGCGGCGCGCGTCGTAGGCGAGGAGCGGGCCGAGGGTGCGCTGCACGTACCCGTGCAGGTCGGTCTGCTCGCCGAGCAGGACGCCGACGAAGCCGAGGTCGGCGAGTGCGGCCCCCTGGCCGGTGTGGCCGAGCGCGAGCAGCGCGCGCAGGCAGCGTCGCGCCTCCTGGTGGGCGTCGGCGAAGGTCTCGGGGCCGACCGCCGGCCCGGCCGCGCCCACCGTCACCTGGGACGCGAGCGTGTGGCCGAGTTCGTCCGCGATCTCGGCGGCGCAGGGGCTGGGGGTCGCGGACGGGCAGACCAGGACGACCTGTTCGTGGTGCAGTCCGGCCAGCCCTCCGCGGGCGAGGGCGGTCCGCGCGGCGGTCGCGAGGAGCCGCTGCCGGGGCACGGCCCCCGCGTGGAGGACGAAGACGGTGTGCGGGCGGGACAGGTCGACCTTGAGCCGCCGCGCACGGGCCGCGAGGGTGCCGACGTCGACGGCGCGGGAGAGGAGGTCCCCGAGGAGTTCGCCGCGCACCCGGTCCTCGGTCTCCGCGACGGAGCGGCGCAGCAGCAGCAGGAGCGCGGTGACGACGCTGGCCCGTTCGAAGAGCCGCCGGTCGGCGTCGCCGAGGTCGCCGCGGCCGGTGAGGGCGATGCTGCCGAGCAGTTCGTGGCCGGCGAGCACCGCGCACACCCACGTGCCGTCCACCGGCACCGCCCGGCCGCCGACCCGCGAGGCGGCGACGGCCTGAGCGGGCGGCGGTTGGGACTCGGCTCCCGCGCAGGCCAGTTCGACGCCGTCCGCGTCGTGGATCAGGGTCCCGCCCTGGAGGATCGTGCCGATGGCGCTCGCCACGTCGGCGACGTCGCCGCCCCGCAGCACGAGGTCGGTGAGCCGGTCGTGGGCCTCCTCCGCGCGGCGCATCGCGTCGCTGTGCGCCTCGATGGTCCGCGAGGCCGCGTTGAGGTCGACCAGCGCGGTGCGGGTCTCCTCCATCAGCCGGGCGCTGTCGATGGCGATCGCGGCGTGGTCGGCCAGTGAGGAGAGCAGCGCCACCTCGTCCGGGCCGAAGGTGCGCGCCGACCGGTCCGCGGCGTAGAGCACGCCGATGACCTGGGTGCCGAGCCGGAGAGGGACCCCGAGGATGGCCCTCAGGCCCTCCTCGTCGACCGCGTGGTCGATCGTCGAGGTGTGCTTGAACCGCGGGTCGTCGCCGTAGTCGCCGGTGGTGTACGGGCGGGCCGTCGCGGCGACGAGGCCGCCGAGCCCCTCGCCCATCCCCAGCCGCACCTGCTGGAACGCCGCCGAGACGCAGCCGTCGGTGACGCGCATGTACGTGTCGCCCGCCTCCTCGTCGTTGAGCGAGAGGTAGGTGACGTCCGTCCCGAGCAGCAGTTTGGCCCGGTGCACGATCGCCCGGAGCAGCGCGTCGAGGTCGCGGAGTGCGGCGAGGTCGCCGGCGGTGTCGAACAGGGCGGCCAGTTCCGCCTCCCGCCGGCGGTGCTGGCTGAGGGTGCGCCGGATGCGGAGCGCCACCTGGGCGGCCTCCGCCAGTTCGGCCGCCTCCGCCGCCGGGAGGTCCGGGTCGGCGGGCCGGGTGAAGTGCTCCGCGGGGGCCCCCTCGGCGAGCAGGTCGAGCAGCCTGCGCAGCCCCGTCGTCCGCGACGGGCCGCCGGGGCGGGGGGCGGTGGTGGTCATGGGTGCTCTCCCGGGTGCGGCGCGTCCGCCCGCCGCCCCCGCGCCGATACCGGCGGCGGCGGGGGCGACGGGCGGGCGGAGGTCAGTTGTCGGCCGGCACCCGGTCGCGCCCGACGCCCTCGCGGTCGCCGGCCGCCTTCTCGGAGGCCGGGTCCCGCTGTTCGTCCTGGGCCAGGTTACGGCCGAGGGTCTCCTTGGCCACCAGGACGGTGAGGGTCGTGACGAGCACACCGGCGGCGAGGTAGACCGAGATCGGCAGCGACGAGTCGTAGTCCTTCAGGAGTTCGACGGCGATGATCGGCGCGAGCGCCCCGCCGATGATCGACGCGAGCTGCGAGCCCATCGACGCCCCGGAGTAGCGGACCCTGGTGTCGAACATCTCCGAGATGAACGCCGCCTGCGGGCCGTACATGGCGCCGTGCAGCAGCAGACCGACCGTCACGGCCAGCGCGATCACCGGGAACGACTTCGTGTCCAGCATCGCGAAGAAGGCGAACGCCCAGCCGATCATGCCGACGGACCCGATGAGCGTGACGGGCCGGCGGCCTATGCGGTCGGAGAGCGCGCCCCACAGCGGGATGGTGACGAAGTGGACCGCCGAGCCGATCAGCACGGCGTTGAGGCCGTTGCTCTTGGACAGGCCGAGGTGGGTGGTCACGTACACCAGCAGGAACGCGGTGAGGATGTAGTACGAGATGTTCTCGCCGAGCCGGGTGCCGATCGCGGTGAGGACGCCGCGCCCGTTGGTGCGCAGGACCTCGGTCACCGGCGCCTCCTGCTTGACCCCCGCGGCCTCCCGCGCGGCTGCCTTGGCCTGCGCCTCCAGGAAGACCGGGGACTCCGAGACCGACACGCGGATCCACAGGCCGACGACCACCAGCAGGCCCGACAGCAGGAACGGGATGCGCCAGCCCCAGGCGAGGAACGCCTCGTCGGACTGGAACGCGGCGAGCAGCGCGAGCACACCGGTCGCGAGCAGGTTGCCGCCGGGCGCGCCGGCCTGCGGCCAGGACGCCCAGAAGCCGCGGTTCTTCTCGTCCCCGTGCTCGGAGACGATCAGCACGGCGCCGCCCCACTCGCCGCCGAGCGCGAAGCCCTGGATCACCCGGAGCAGGGTGAGGAGGATCGGCGCACCGACGCCGATCGTGGCGTGGGTCGGCAGCAGGCCCATGGCGAAGGTGGCGCCGCCCATCATCAGCAGGCTGATGACCAGCAGCTTCTTCCGGCCGACCTTGTCGCCGAAGTGCCCGAAGACGACCCCGCCGAGCGGCCGGGCCAGGAAGCCGATGGCGTAGGTGAGGAACGCCAGCAGGGTGCCCACCAGCGGCTCGCTGCTGGGGAAGAACAGCTCGTTGAAGACGAGTGCGGCGGCGGAGCCGTAGAGGAAGAAGTCGTACCACTCGATGGTGGTGCCGATGAGGCTCGCGCTGATGACGCGCGCGATCCCGGTACGGGGCGGCTGGTCTGCCGTGATCGGGCTGGTTGCCATGACGGGTCCACTTCTGGGCGGGGACGGTGCGGGGACGGGGGGTGCGACGTGGGGGAGTTCTACGGGAGGGGCCGTGGGACGGGTGCAGGTCGTGACGGCCCGGGGTCGCGTCGGTGCGCGGGCCGGAACGCCCGGGCCCGCGGCCGCGGGGCGGAGGGTGGTCGGACGGCGGTCAGGCCGCCGTCCAGCCGCCGTCCACGGGCACGGAGGCACCGGAGATGTAGCCGGTGTGAGGGCCGCAGAGCCAGAGCGCCACCCCCGCGACCTCCTCCGGCGCGATCATGCGCTTGATGGCGGAGCGTCCGAGCATCACCTCGGTGACGACCTCGTCCGGCTCGATGCCGTGGGCCGCCGCCTGGGCGGCGATCTGCCGCTCCACCAGCGGGGTGCGCACGTACCCGGGGTTGACGCAGTTGCTCGTGACCCCGTGCGGTGCGCCTTCGAGGGCGGCGACCTTGCTCAGCCCCTCCAGGGCGTGCTTGGCCGTCACGTAACCGGCCTTGAACGCGCTGGCGCGCAGCCCGTGCACGCTGGAGACGTTGACGATCCGGCCCCAGCCGCGGGCCGTCATGTGCGGCAGGGACTGCCGGATGAGCAGGAACGGCGCCTGCACCATGACGCGCTGGATGAGGTCGAACCGCTCCGGCGGGAACTCCGCCAGCGGGGCGACGTGCTGCAGTCCGGCGTTGTTGACCAGGATGTCGACGTCGGTGGGGAGTTCGGCGACGAGGTCGGCCCTGGCCAGGTCCACGACGTGGGCCCGGCCGCCGATCTCCTCGGCGACGCCCTTCGCCGACTCCGCGTCGACGTCCACCACGTGGACGTACGCGCCGGCGGCGGCGAACGCCTGGGCGCAGGCCCGTCCGATGCCGCTGCCGGCGCCGGTCACCAGGGCGGTGCGGCCCGTCAGGTCGACGCCGGAGGCCGCGTCGGGCGGGGGAGTGAATCCGCTTGTCATGGCCGGAAGCATGCGGGACGGCAGGACGGCGCTGACATGGGTGGGACCGCCACAGTCGCGACCGCGGTCATGGTGGACGCCACTACTGCCGCGGGCTCCCGCCCGTGCGGGGCGGGGAGTGCGTGCGGGGCCCCGGAGCCGCACGCGCCGCGCCCGCGACCCTCGGGAAGGGTGCGGGCGCGAAGGGTGAGCCGCAGACCTCGTCGGCTGACGGTGTGTCAGGGGCAGCCGCCGTCGGCGAGGACGTAGTAGCCCGCAGGCGACTCCTTCAGGGTGTGGGTGACGAACGTGTTGTACAGCCCGAGGTTCTGGTTCGAGCCCTTGGCGTAGGTGTAGCCGCCCGTCGTGGTCGCCCTCCCGGCCTGCACATGGGCGTAGTTGCTCGCCGTCCAGCACGTCGCGGCGGTGCCGCCCGTCGTGGTGGCGGTGACGCCCGCCGAGCGCGCGCCCTCGGCCCCCGCGGAGTCGCGGGCCGCGACGGTGTAGGTGTACGCCGTGCCCGCGGTGCGTCCGGTGTCGGTGAACGGGGGAGCGGCGGGGGTGGCGACGCGCACCCCGTCCCGGTACACGGCGTAGGACGCCGCGCCGTCCACCGCGTCCCACCCCAGGGTCACCGCGGAGTCGGTCACGCCGGACGCCCGGAGGCCGGCCGGGGCGGGGAGCCCGCCGGGGTCGGGTGCGGACGACCCGTCGAGGCCGAAGAAGCCGGTGATCCAGTAGCTGGAGCAGATCGACGCGATGAAGTTCGCCGTCCCCGTCGCCCCGCACTGCTGGGGGCCGCTGCCCGGTGCCACGGGTGTGCCGTGCCCGATGGACGGCACCCGGTTCACCTCGACGGCGACGCTCCCGTCGGCGGCGAGGTACTGCTCCCTGCGGGTGTTCCCGGGGGTGAGCGTCGAGGTGCGGTCGGGGCTCTGGCCCAGGCCGTGGACGGCCGTCCACTGGTCGCGCAGTTCGGTGGCGTTGCGGGGGACGACGGTGGGGTCGTCGTCGCCGTGCCACACGGCGACCCTCGGCGACGGCCCGGTGTGGCCGGGGTGGGCGTCCCGTACGGACTGCGCCCAGGCGGCCGGTGTGCGGTCGACGCCGGGGTTCATGCAGGTGAAGGCCGCCCCGACGTCGCCCGCGCAGGCGTAGGGGATGCCGGCGACGACGGCGCCGGCCCGGAAGACCTCCGGGTAGGTCGCCAGCATCACCGAGGTCATGGCGCCGCCGGCCGAGAGCCCGGTGACGAACGCGCGCTGCGGGTCGGCCCCGTAGGCGGAGGACGCGTGGGACACCATCTGGCGGATCGAGGCGGCCTCGCCCTGCCCGCGCCGGTTGTCCGACGGCTGGAAGAAGTTGAAGCACTTGTTGCCGTTGTTGGCGGTGGTGGTCTCGGGGAACACCAGCAGGAACCCGTGCCGGTCGGCGAACTTCGCCAGCCCGGAGTTGTCGGCGTAGATCTGCGCGCTCTGCGTGCAGCCGTGCAGGGCGAGCACCACGGGCGGCGACGCGGGCAGCCCGGCGGGCCGGTACACGTACATGTTCAGCGCGCCGGGGTTGGCCCCGAAGGAGGTGACCCGCTGCAGGGTGACGGCGGCCTCCGCGGGCGGCGCGGGCGGCAGCAGCGCGGCTCCCGCCGCCAGGACCGCGACGGCCGCGATCCGGCCGAGCGCGCGGCGGATACGGCCCGGGCGCGGGCCCCGGGGGCGGTCGGCCGGCTCCGGCCTCGGACAGGTTCGTTCATGCGACAGCACGGCGGCTCCCTCAACGGGTGGCGCGCGGTCGACGCCGACCGCGCGACCCCGGATCCGCGACGGAGCGCCGCGACCGTGACGACCGCGTCGGCCTGCGCCGGGGCGCCGGGGTGCCGCAACCGTAGGAGGCGGTTCCGCCTCGCGGTCATGGTGCTGTCCCCCACAGCGCGCGCGGCGGGCTGTGGGCGCCGACCCGTTGTGCGGGCGCCGCGACGCTGCTACCGCCGCCCGCCCGCGGGCGGTCTTCCGGGGCTCCCCTCCTCGGGACGGCTCCCCGACGAGGTTCTCCTCTGCCCACGGCCACGCCCACATCCACGGCTTCGGCTCCGCGCCGGGGCGGGCACCGGCGCCCCCGCTCTCGTCGCCCGTCGGGTCTCAGGCCGCCGCCACCAGATCCGCGGCGACCGCCAACTCGGCACCGGTCGCGGCGCGGACGTCGTCGACCCGCACCCCCGGCGCGGTCTCGCGCAGGACGAGGCCGGCGGGCGTCACGTCGATCACCGCGAGGTCCGTGACCACGCGGTCGACGACCCCCCGCCCGGTCAGCGGCAGCGTGCACTCCGGGACCAGCTTGGGGCTGCCGTCGCGGGCGGTGTGCTCCATCAGCACGATCACCCGCCGCGCGCCGTGCACCAGGTCCATGGCCCCGCCCATGCCCTTGACCATCTTGCCCGGGATCATCCAGTTGGCCAGGTCGCCCCCGACCGACACCTGCATCGCCCCGAGGACGGCGACGTCGATGTGCCCCCCGCGGATCATCCCGAAGGACAGCGCGGAGTCGAAGTACGCCGCACCGGGCACGACGGTCACCGTCTCCTTGCCCGCGTTGATCAGGTCCGCGTCGACCTCGTCCTCGTACGGGTACGGGCCGACGCCCAGCACCCCGTTCTCCGAGTGCAGCACGACCTCGACGCCCGGCGGCAGGAAGTTGGGGATCAGGGTGGGCAGGCCGATGCCGAGGTTGACGTAGGAGCCGTCCGGCAGCTCCCGGGCGGCCCGGGCCGCCATCTGCTCGCGGGTCAACGCCATCTCAGACCGCCTCCCTCTCGCGCGACCGCACGGTGCGCCGCTCGATCCACTTCTCCGCCGCCGGGCCGTCCGCGGCGGCCACCACCACCCGCTGCACGAACACGCCCGGCAGGTGGACCCGGTCGGGGGCGATCTCCCCCGGCTCGACCAGCCGTTCCACCTCGGCCACCGTGACCCGCCCGGCCATCGCCGCCAGCGGGTTGAAGTTGCGGGCCGAGGCGTCGAAGACCAGGTTGCCGTGCCGGTCGCCGAGCGCGGCCCGGACGAGGGCGAAGTCCGTGCTGATGCCCGCCTCCAGGACGTGGTCCCGCCCGGCGAAGGACCGGACCTCCTTGGGGGGCGAGGCGACGGCCACGCCCCCGTGGGCGTCGTGGCGCCACGGCAGCCCGCCGTCCGCGATCTGCGTGCCCACCCCGGCGGGGGTGTAGAAGCCGGGGATCCCCGCCCCGCCGGCCCGCAGCCGCTCCGCGAGCGTTCCCTGCGGGACCAGCTCGACCTCCAGCTCACCGTTCAGGTACTGCCGCGCGAACTCCTTGTTCTCGCCCACGTACGAGCTGGTCATGCGGGCGATCCGGCCCTCGCGGAGCAGCAGGCCGAGACCCCGGTCGTCCACGCCGCAGTTGTTGGACACCAGGCGCAGCCCCCCGACGCCCCGCCTGCGCAGCGCCTCGATCAGCACGCCCGGGATCCCGCACAGTCCGAAGCCGCCGACCGCGATCGACGCCCCTTCCCCGATGTCCCCGACCGCCTCGACGGCGTCGTCGACCACCTTGTCCAGCCCCACGCGCTTTCCTTCCACCGATGTCGCCTCAGCGCCGCGGTGGTGACCCCCACCACCGCGGCGGGCACTCCCGTGCGGCCCGGAGCCGTGCGAGCGCCTGGCAGCGAGCCTAGGAACCGCGCCGAGCGCGACACGATGGTGGACGGCCACACAACAACGGGGCGGAACATGTGGGCAGGTCGGCGCCGGCGCGCCGACCGCCCCGGCGATTCACGGGTCGCCGTCCTCGGCTAGGGGGCCCGCTCCCGACGACCGATACCCTCGGCATCAGCACGGTGTGACGGGCCGGAAACGTCATCCCCGGCCGGCGTCGACCGGGCCGACCGCCGCCCCCGCCCGGAACGTCCGCCGGTAGGCGTCCGGCGGGACGCCCACCGTGCGGTTGAAGTGGCGGCGCAACGTCGTCGCCGTGCCCATGCCCGTCGCGGCGGCGACCGCGTCGACGGTGTCGTCGGTGGTCTCCAGCAACTCCTGCGCGTGGCGGATGCGTTGGACGAGGAGCCACTGCAGCGGGGTCGTGCCCGTCACCGCGCGGAACTGGCGGCCGAGGTGGCGGGAGCTCATCCGCGCCTCCCGCGCCAGGTCCTCGACGGTGAGCGGCTGGTCGAGCCGCCGCAGCACCCACGGGAGCAGCTCGGCGAGCGGGTGCCGGGCCGGCTCCGGCAGGGGAGTGGTGACGAACTGCGCCTGGCCGCCGTCCCGGTGGGGCGGCACGACGAGCCGCCGGGCGAGCGTGTTGGCGACGGAGGAACCGTGGTCGAGCCGCACCAGGTGCAGGCACAGGTCCATCGCCGCCGCCTTCCCGGCCGAGGTCAGCACCCGGTCGTCGTCGACGTAGAGCACGTCCGGGTCGACCGTCACCGCCGGGAACCGCGCGGCCAGGTCGGCGGTGTGGCCCCAGTGCGTGGTCGCCCGCCGGCCGTCGAGCAGGCCTGCCGCCGCGAGCACGAACGCCCCCGTGCACAGCGACGCGATCCGCGCCCCCGCCCCGTACGCCGCGCGCAACGCGTCGAGCAGCGCGGGCGGCGGGGGCACGTCGACGTCGGCCCAGCCGGGCACGATCACCGTGTCCGCGTGGGGGAGTTGCTCGAAACCGTGGTCCGGGTCGAGACGGAACCGGTCGACCCGTACGGGCCCGGGGCCGCACAGCGACAACTCGTACCAGGGATCGACCTTCCCGGTCATGCCCGGGCCGAACACCTCGCACGCCAGGCCCAGTTCGAAGTGCAGCATGCCGTCGGTGACGGCCAGTGCGACAGAGGTCATGTCCGGAAGTGTATGGGGCACGGCGTTCCGGACACTCACCGCGAGGGGCCGGGCCCCGGCAGGATCTTCCCCAGCAGCACACCACGGCGCACACACACCGCGCGGACCTGCGGGAACCGCGCACACACCAGGGGAGAGAACCATGGCAGCGACGCAGAGGGTGACGGTGTTCGGCGCGTACGGCCACACCGGACGGTTCGTGGTCGCCGAGCTCCTGGCACGCGGATTCGTCCCCGTCCTCTCCGGCCGCGACGCCGAGAAGCTGAAGGCGCAGGCGTACGGCACCGACCTCGCCGTCCGGCCCGCGTCCGTCGACGACCCCGCCGCCCTCGACCGCGCGCTCGACGGCTCGGCTGCGGTCGTCAACTGCGCGGGACCGTTCGCGACCACCGCCGCCCCCGTCGTCGAGGCCGCGCTGCGGGCCGGCATCCCGTACCTGGACGTCGCCGCCGAGATCGAGGCCAACGCCGACACCTTCGCCCACTTCGCCGACCGGGCCCGCGAGGCCGGCGCCGTGGTCGTCCCCGCCATGGCCTTCTTCGGCGGCCTCGGCGACCTGCTCGCCACCGCCGCGCTGGGGGAGTGGACCGCCGCCGACGAGGCCCACGTCGCCTACGGCCTCAGCAGCTGGCACCCCACCGCCGGCACCCGCGTCGCCGGCGCGGTCTCCCGCGAGCGCCGCGACGGCGGCCGGGTCCGCTTCACAGCCGGCCGCCTGGAGTACGTCCGCGGCGAACTGCCCACCCAGGACTGGGACTTCCCCGCACCCCTGGGCCGCCGCCCCGTCCTCGGCGAGTTCACCATGGCCGACGTCGTCACCCTCCCGAGCCACCTCGACATCCCCGAGGTCCGCACCTACATGTCCGCCGAGGCCGCCCGCGACCTCGCCGCCGCCGACACCCCCGCGCCCGTCGCCGCGGACGCCGCCGGCCGCTCCGACCAGACCTTCGTCGTCGACGTCCGCGTCCGCGCCGGCGCCGCCGAACGCCGCGCCGTCGCCCGCGGCCAGGACATCTACGCCGTCACCGCGCCGCTCGTCGTCGAGGCCCTCACCCGCGTCCTCGACGGCCGCACCCGCGCCGTCGGCGTCGTCTCCGCCGGCGAGGTCTTCGACGCCGCCGACTTCCTCCGGGCGCTCGCCCCGCACGTGACTGTCGAACTCCCCGCCCCGTGACCGATGAGTTCTCCCGGGCGCGGCGGTCTGTAAGGGCAGTTGGGGCGCCGCCGAAGGACCGGTACGGTCCGATCGTGACGGCGCCACCGCCGAAGCACCGACCACGGGAAACGAGGAACCGCACATGCGTACTCTCATCAGCTCCGCCTTCGTCTCGCTCGACGGCGTCGTCGAGGCACCCGGCGGCGAGGAGGGCTACCGCAACTCCGGCTGGACCTTCAAGGACGTCGACTTCGTCCCGGAGGCCTACGAGATCAAGGCGCGCGAGCAGGAGGAGGCCGAGGCGGTGCTCCTCGGCCGGGTGAGCTACGAGGCGTTCAGCCCGGTGTGGCCGGGGATGGCGGACTTCGCGCGCTACAAGGAGCTCCCGAAGTACGTCGTCTCCACCACGCTCACCGACGGCGACCTGGTGACCGACTGGGGCGACATCACCATCCTGCGCTCGCTCGACGAGGTCGCCGCGCTGAAGGAGACCGACGGCGGGCCGATCATCATGCACGGCAGCGCGGCGCTGAACCACGCGCTGTCCGACGCGGGCCTGATCGACCGCTACCACCTGGTCGTCTTCCCGCTGCTCCTCGGCGCGGGAAAGCGCCTGTTCAGCACGTCGGACAAGGACACCCAGAAGCTGAAGCTCGTCGAGCACGAGGTGTTCTCCAACGGTCTGCAGAAGCAGATCCTGGACGTCGTCCGCTGATTATCGGCATCTGCGCGGATTCCGCCATCGGACGGCATCCGCGCAGGTGAGGCGAGCGCGACGCGCCTCCACGGATTCCTCCCGGCCGAATCGAGAGTTCCGGTCCGCGGCGATACGGTGAAATCGGGCGGGGTTTTCCCACCACGCCCACGATTCCCCAGCCGTCCGATTCCCAGGAGGAGCGATGACCAACCCCGAGCAGGACCCGAACGAGCACGAGGGCCCCGCGGACGGCGGCGCGGCGGGCACGCCCGGCGTGCACGACGGCGGAGCGGACGGCGGTGCCGACGGCGGCGCCGAGGGTCCCGCGGACGGTGGCGCGGCGGGCACTCCGGGCGCCCACGACGGCGGTGCGGACGGCGGCGCGGAGGGCCCGGCGGACGGTGGCGCGTCCGGTACGCCCGGCGTCCATGACGGTGGAGCCGACGGCGGCGCGGACGGTGGAGCCGACGGCGGCGCGGAGGGCCCGGCGGACGGTGGCGCGTCCGGTACGCCCGGCGTGCACGACGGCGGTGCGGACGGCGGCGCCTCTTGAGCGGGGCCACCCGCACCGACCTCCGGGATCCCGGCGCCCCGACCGGCGCCGGGGTCCCGGAGGCCGCCCCGGCCTGCCTGCCGCGCCTCACCGACCTGCCCCCCGACGCGTTCGCCCGCGACGTCTGGTCGCGCACCGCACTGCTCACCCCGTCCCGAGGGGACGACTTCGCCGACCTCTTCTCCGCCGCCGCCGTCGACGAGCTGGTCTCGCGCCGGGGCCTGCGCACCCCCTTCCTGCGCGTCGCCAAGAACGGCGCCACGCTGCCGGAGTCGTCGTTCACCGCCCCCGCCGGCGTCGGCGCGACCGTCGCCGACCAGCTCGACGACACCGCGCTCTGGCGGCACTTCGCCGACGGCGCCACCCTCGTCCTCCAGGCGCTGCACCGCACCTGGGAACCGGTCGCGGACCTCTGCGCCGGGCTGAGCACGGAGCTCGGCCACCCGGTGCAGGCCAACGCCTACGTCACCCCGCCGCAGAACCGCGGCTTCGACGACCACTACGACGTCCACGACGTCTTCGTCCTGCAGGTCACCGGCACCAAACGGTGGATCGTCCACGAACCCGTCCTCGTCGACCCCCTGCGCGACCAGCCGTGGACCGACCGGCGCGACGCGGTCACCGAGGCGGCCGGCCGCGCACCGTTCCTCGACACCGTGCTCACCCCCGGCGACGTCCTCTACCTCCCGCGCGGCTGGCTCCACGCGGCGGAGGCGCAGGGCGAGGTCTCCGTTCACCTCACCCTCGGCGTCCACGCCTGGACGCGCCACGAGCTGGCCGAGCAGCTGGCCCGCACCGCGCTCGCCTCGCTGCGGGAGGACCCGCGGATGCGGGGGTCGCTGCCGCTGGGCGTCTCCGACGGCGCGCTCGCCGCGGACGTCGCGCTCGTCCGCGAGCACCTCGCCGTCGCGCTCGCCAAGGCGGACCCCGCGCCCCGCTTCCACCGTGCGCGCCGGGCGCAGGGGCGGCCCGCGGCCCTCGGCCCCCTCACCCAGCTCGCCGCCCTCCGCGGGCTCGCCCCCTCCTCCTCCGTCCGCCTCCGCGCCGGCCTCGAACCCCGACTCGACGGCCCGCGCCTCCACACCCGCGTCGGCTGGCTCGACCTCGCCCCCTCCGAGCTGCGCGCGGTCGCCCGCCTGCTCGACGGCGGCCCCCACACCGCCGCCGACCTCGGCCTCACCCTGACCGAACGCCTCCTGCGATCGGGCGTCGCCGTCCCCGCGCTCCCGTGAGGCCGATGTCGGGGTACCGGGCTGCGGGCAGGCCGTTCCGCAGGGCGAGCGGGGTCGCCCTGCGATGAACCGCTTCCTGTGCGCCGACGCAGCCCGCACCCGCGGCGACTCCCTCACCGGCACCGCCCCCTACGGCACCGCCTGGGTCCTCGTCGAGTACAACCGCGCCTGGCCCCCGAACGGCTTCGACGGCCTGGACCTCCACCCCGCGACGAAGGCCCGCGTGTACGCCGCCGCCCAGGCCGTCCGCGCCCGCATCCTCCTCGTACGGCGGTACGGCCGCCGCCGGCCGGACGCCCCCGCCCGCTGGGCCGTCCTGCGCCATGACCCCACCGGCGCACACCACCAGCGCTGGGGGACATGGGCCCGCGACGAGGACCTGACCCGCATCGCCGACGCCCTCGAAGTCCCGCCGCCCGCAGCCGAGTTCGGTGACACCGACCGTCCCCCCGTCCTCCTCGTCTGCACCCACGGCCTCCACGACACCTGCTGCGCCGTCCGCGGCCGCCCCGTCGCCCGCGCCCTCGCCGACCGCTGGCCGGACCTCGTCTGGGAGTGCTCCCACGTCGGCGGCGACCGCTTCGCCGCGAACGTCGTCGTCGTCCCCGACGGCGTGTACTACGGCAACCTCGACCCCGACTCCGCGATCCCCACCCTCACCACCCACCTCTCCGACCGCATCGCCCCCACCCACCTGCGCGGCTACACCGACCTCTTCCCGCCCCAGCAGACCGCCGTCGCCGCCCTCCTGACCCACCTCGGCCCCGCCCCCCGCCACGCCTGGACCGTCACCCACTCCACCCGCCACCCCGACCACTGGATCGTCCGCGCCACGTACCGCACGACCTACACCGTCGAAATCCGCGCCCACCGCACCCCGATGCGGCAACTGACGTGCCACGGCCCCTCATCCACCTCGGCCTTCGTCTACGAGGCGACCTCGATCGAACCGGGCTGAGCCCGTACGGGCGGTACCCGACTCCGTCCGGGCCGTATCCGACTCCGTCCGAGCCGGCAGAAAATCCCAGCCCGGCCGGCGTCTGAGGCCACCGGCCGGAGGCCGGTACCCGCGGCGGAGCCGCGAACCCCCGCGTTGCCGGCCGCCCAAGGCCCATGTCTCGCCCACCACGGGGCACACGCCCGAGGGACCGGGCGGGAGCGCACCCCCGGGCCGCAGACAGCGAACCGCGCAGAAACGGGGGACCCCCCAGATGGCAACCGCACTTCCGGACGGCTCCACAGCCACGGAGGCCACCGTCGCCCTCCCGAGCAGCGGCCCGGCCGCCGCGCCCGCGAAGGCCGCCCCCCGGAGGCTCCCGGCCGCCCTCACCCTCGCCGCGTTCGCCGCAGCCCGCATCGCCACCTCCGCGGTCCGCCTCGCCGCCCTGATGGTCGGCTTCGGCCTCCTCATCACCGGCCCCGCCGACACCTCGTGGCCGCTCACCGAGGAGGACGACCTCAACCAGTCCTTCGAGCGCATGCGCACCGCGACCGGCAACACGGTGTCGGCCGCGCTGTCCACCGCGGCCGACACGCAGACCGTCATCGCGATCACCGCGCTGGTGTGCCTCGGTCTCCTGGTGATCCCCCGCGTCGCCCGCCGCCGCGACGCCGCGTTCCTCGCCGCCTCCGTCGCCGTCCAGTCCGCCGTGTTCCTCGTCATCACGATGGCCGTCGAGCGCCAGCGGCCGGACGTGGAACGGCTGGACGACTCCCCGCCCACGTCCAGCTTCACCTCCGGGCACACCGGCGCGGCCACCGCGCTCTACGTCGGTCTCGCGTTCCTCGTCCTCTCCCGGGTCCGCGCACCCTGGCGCCGGATCGTCGCGGGGCTCCTGCTGGTCATCCCGGTGCTCGTGGCGGTGTCCCGGCTGTACCGGGGCATGCACCACCCCACCGACGTGGTGTTCGGCGCCGCGAACGGCATCCTGGCACTCCTCCTCGTCGGCCGCGCGGTCCTGACCGACACCGGCAACCCGGCGCGCGGCCGCACCCCCGTCGAACCCCTCACCACGGGCCTGCCGACCGGCCCCACCACCGTCGTCCACAACCCCACCGTCACCGACACCGCCACCCTCGACAGCCTCCGCCGCGTCCTCACCGAACACGGCCGCCACGACGTGGAGTTCGTCCCCACCACCGCCGACGACACCGGCGGCGGCCAGGCGTCGGCCGCCGCCCGCGCGGGCGCCACCCTGGTCGTCGTCTGCGGCGGCGACGGCACCGTACGCGCCGTGGCCGACGCACTCGCCGGCACGGGCGTACCGCTCGCCGTCGTCCCCTGCGGCACCGGGAACCTGCTCGCCCGCAACCTCGGCCTCCCGCTCACCCCCGCGAAGGCGCTGCGGGCCGCCCTCGACGGCGCCCCGCGCCCGCTCGACCTCGGCTGGGTCGAGGGCGAACACCTGCCCGGCACCCACTTCACCGCGATGGCCGGCGCCGGCCTCGACGCGGCGATGCTCGACCGCACCGACGACCGCGCCAAGTCGGCCCTCGGCTGGCCCGCCTACGTCCTCGCCGGCCTGCGCGAACTGCGCTCGCCCAGCATGCGGGTGACGATCCGCCTCGACGACGCCCCCGCCCTGCGCCGCACCGCCCGCATGGTTCTCGTCGCCAACATCGGCACCGTCCAGGGCGGCATGTCCGTCGTCCCCGCAGCCGCACCCGACGACGGGCTCCTCGACGTCGCCGTCTACGACCCCCGCGGCGCGGACGGCTGGCTGCGCGTCGTCGGCGCGCTGCTGCGCGGGCCGCGACGGGCGCCCGAACCGGCCTCCGCACAGCACCTCGACGACACCGAGCGCGTCGCCGGCGGCCGCCCGGTGGAGTACTTCACCTGCCGCCGCGCCGAGTTGACCTTCGCCGTGCCCCAGCCCTGCGAGCTCGACGGCGACACCGCGCCCCCCGGACGACGCCTCCTCGCCGAGATCCGCCCCGCCGCACTGACCGTCCTGCTCCCGAGGAACGCCTGATGCGCCCCACCGCCCCGCCCGCCCCCGACCCCCGTCCCGCCGAACGCCCGCGGTGCGCCACCGATATCGCCCCCGCACCCGCCCTCCTGCCCGGGAGCGCCCGATGAACAGCCTGACCACCCGCCTCCGCGGCCTCCGCCGGTCCGACCGCCGCTTCGGCATGCGCCTGATGGGCTCCGCCCTCGTCGCGGCGGCCGCCGCCGTCCCCTTCGGGCTCGTGCTCGTCCTGGTCAAGGGCCAGTGGAGCCCCCTGCGACGCCTCGACGCCGAGGCCGCGGACGACCTGCACCGCACCGCGCTCGCCCACCCCGGCTGGACCGAGACGCTCCGCTTCCTCTCCGACCGGGTCTGGGACCCCACCACCCTGCGGATCACCGTCGCGCTCCTGGTGATCTGGCTGCTGTGGCGCCGCGCCTGGCGGCTCGCCGCGTGGTCCGCGGTGACGGCGATCGCGGGCGGGCTGATCGGCCTGCTCGTCAAGACGGTCGTGGAACGCGCCCGGCCGTCCCTGGAGGACCCCGTCGCCGTCGCCCCCGGCTTCTCGTTCCCCTCCGGGCACACCATGACCGCCACCACCTCCTTCGCGATCCTCCTCCTGGTCCTCCTGCCGCTGGTCCCGCGCCGTCTGCGCCCCGTCTTCTGGGCGGTGGCCGTGGTCTCCGTCGTCGGCGTCGGCTTCACCCGGGTCGCGCTCGGCGTCCACTGGTTCAGCGACGTCCTCGGCGGCTGGCTCCTCGGCGCTGCGGTCGTCGCCGCGACGGCCTGGGCCTTCGAGGCCTGGCGCACGGACACGGGCCGCGGGCACGCGCCCGTGACCGAGGGCCTGGAGCCGGAGCTCACCACCCCGTCCCCGGAGTCCCCCTCGCACGACCTGGACCACCGCCCGGCCTGAGGTTTGCGCGTCGCGCCGCGAACGCCACCACCTTCTTGCGCCCGAAGCATGAAACCATGCGCACGATGCATGGGAGGCCTACCGTCGGGGGTCCAGGCACCACGAAAGGACGCCCCGATGACCACCGAGACCCCCGACGCCCTCCCCACCGGCACCGTCGACGCCGCCGTCATCGGCGGCGGCGCGGCCGGCCTCAACGGCGCGCTCATGCTCGCCCGCTCCCGCCGCTCCGTCGTCGTCATCGACTCCGGCACACCGCGCAACGCCCCCGCCGACGCCGTCCACGGCCTCCTCGGCCTGGACGGCACCCCGCCCGCCGAACTCCTTGCCCGCGGCCGCGCCGAGGTCCGCGGCTACGGCGGCCTCGTCGTCCCCGGCCAGGTCACCGCCGCCGCCCCCGCCCCGCCCGCCCCCGACGGCGACCTCCGCTTCACCGTCACCCTCGCCGACGGCCGCACCCTCACCGCCCGCCGCCTCCTCGTCGCCACCGGCCTGCGCGACGCCCTCCCCGACGTCCCCGGCCTCGCCCCGCACTGGGGCCACGGCGTCGTCCACTGCCCGTACTGCCACGGCTGGGAGGTCCGCGACGAGCCCGTCGGCGTCCTCGCCGTCGGCCCCGCCTCCGTCCACCACGCCCTCCTCTTCCGTCAACTCACCGACGACCTCGTCTACTTCACCCGCGACACCTCGTTGGACGACGACACCCGCGCCCGCTTCACCGCCCGCGGGATCCGCGTCGTCGACACCCCCGTCGCCGCCGTCGAGTCCGACCCCACCGGCATCACCGGCGTCCGCCTCACTGACGGCACCGTCGTCCCCCGCCGCGTCCTCGCCGTCGCCACCACCCTCCACGCCCGCACCGAGGGCCTCTCCGCCCTCGCCCTCCCCACGGCGCAGCTGCCCGCCGACATGGGCACCCACCTCGCCTCCGGCCCCGCCGGCCTCACCGGCGTCCCCGGCGTCTGGACCGCCGGCAACGCCACCGACCCCATGGCCCAGGTCGGCGCCTCCGCGGCGGCGGGCGCGCTCGCCGGCGCACACATCAACGCCCACCTCGCGACCGCGGACACGGAGGCGGCACTCGCCCGCGCGACCCACACCCCCAGCCCGGCCGGCGCTTGAGGCGACCGGGCGGAGCCCTCGACCACGACCACCGAATACTGCCGCTGCGCGGCACCCGGCAGTGGGGCTTCGCCGCTGCGCGGCAGGTGCCGTGTTGCTGCGGCTGTGTGACGGCGGGAGGGCGGGGGGGTGCCCCCGCAGCGACGGAGGAGCGAGGAGGTGCGCCCGCCCCCACCACCCAGCCCACCACGGGGCCTTACGCCTTCGGCGCATCCCCCGCACTCGGGCACGCCTTGCACGCCGGCGCCCGCGAGGGCGCTGTCATGACCACCGTCCCGCACCCGCGAGGCCCGCCCCTGGGAGGCCCGCCCCCGCGAGGCCCGCACACCGGTTGACGTCCAGCTCTCGACCCATATCCACAGCGTGAGCACCGGCCGCGGTGGCTTACGAAGTCTCGCTGACGCTGACGGGCCCGTACGGCGACCATGAACCCATGACCACCGTGACCCGCGTCCCCGCGCCCGTCGATGTCCGCGCCGCCGCCGACGCCATCCGCCCGTACGCCCGCCGCACCCCCTGCTGGACGTCGAGATCGACGGCCGGCGCGTGTTCCTCAAGCTCGAACACCTGCAGCGCAGCGGCTCGTTCAAACTGCGCGGCGCGCTCAACGCGATGCTGGCGGGCTCCCCGGACGACCACGTGGTGACGGCGTCCGGGGGCAACCACGGTCTCGCGGTGGCGACCGCGGCGCAGCTGCTCGGGCGGCGGGCGACGGTGTACGTGCCCGAGGCCGCGCCCGCGGGGAAGACCCGGCGGATCGAGGCGGCCGGTGCGCGCCTCGTCCGGCGCGGCACGACCTTCGCGGAGGCGGCGGAGGCCGCCTGGGTGGAGGCGGCCCTGCCGGGCCACCGCTTCCTGCACCCGTACGACGACCCGGCCGTCGTCGCGGGCCAGGGCACGGTGACGGCGGAGATCGTCGCCGACGCCCCCGAGGTCGACGCGATCGCCGCGGCCGCGGGCGGCGGCGGGCTCGTCGCGGGCGCCGTCCTCGCGGCCGGCGGCCGTCACGTCACCGCCGTCGAACCCGAGCACTGCCGCTGCCTGCACGACGCCCTCGCCGCGGGACGCCCCGTCGACTCGCCCGTCGACTCCGTCGCCGCGTCCGCGACCGGCGCGACCCGCGTCGGCGAGATCCCCTTCGCCGTCCTGACCGGCAGCCCGGCCGTCTCCACCGTCCTCGTCCCGGACGCCCGCATCCTCCGGGCCCGCGACCGACTCTGGGACGAGCTCCGCCTGGCCGTCGAACCCGCCGCCGCCCTCCCCTTCGCCGCCTGGCTCGACGGCCGCGTCCCCGGCGACCACCCCTGCCTCGTCCTGTGCGGCGCCAACACGGACTGGACCCCTACCCCCTGAACCCGCCCGCCCGCGTGCGGCTCGCCCGGGCGCGAGCCGCACCCGGGCAGGCCCGCACGGCCACCGCGCCGCGCCGCCTTCACCCGCGCCTTCACTCCACGGGACCGGCCGCCCCGACCGCGCCCACCGGCAGCAGCTCCACGCGCTTCGCCACCCGGCCGTCGCCCGAGGACCGGCCCCGCAGCCGCCGCAGCAGCCACGGTCCGAGGAACGCCGCCGCCCATCGCAGCTCTGCGGCCGCGGCCTGCCCCCGCCGCGGCGGGGGAGCGGCGGGCAGCGGGAGCGCCCACGCGTCGTCGCTGCCCGGCAGTTCGAGCGCGTGCGCGAGCGCCGCGGCGATCCGCTCGTGGCCCAGCGGGCCGGCGTGCAGCCGGTCGGCGGTCCACAGCCGCGGATCGGTGACGACGGCGGGCAGCGCCGTGTCGGCGACGGTCACACCGTGCCGCGCGGCCGCCTCCCGGACGCCCGCGTTGAGGTCGAGCACCCGCGAGGCCAGCGGCCGCGCGAGCGGCGCGATCCGCCCGAGGTCGGGGAACGTCACCGTCGCCACCCGCGCCCCCGCCGCGGTCAGCGCGGCGAACATCGTCTCCAGCTCGCCGACGACCGCGCCCGCGTCGAACCGCGGCCGCAGCAGGTCGTTCACCCCCGCCACCACCGTCGCGAGGTCCGGCCGCAGCGCCAGCGCCGGCTCCAACTGCTCCGCCCGCACCTGCCCCGCGACCCGCCCCCGTACGGCCAGGTTCGCGTACAGCAGCCCCGGTTCGACCTCCGCGAGCCGCTCGGCCAGCCGGTCCGCGAACCCCCGCAGCCCGACGGTCTCGTCCCCGTCGCCCATCCCCTCGGTCTGGCTGTCGCCCAAAGCGACGTACCGCAGATACGTGCGCGTCATCGATCCGGCCCCCGTCTCCTCGTCCGCCGTCGCCGGCGCTCCGGAGGGCAGCCTACTCAACGATCTGACTATTCAGGATGTTGACCAGAACCGGAGCGCCAGGGCGATCAGAAGCGATCCGGCAGACCAGGACGACCCTCCGCCTCGGGGTACGCCGGCAGCTCGATCGCCTCCGCGGGCGGGGTGAACCACCGCGACACCATCCCGCCCAGCGGTCCCCCGCTCACCGCCCCCGCCACCCGCAGCGCCCCGTTCATCGCCGCCAACCCGACCCGCCCCCGCGGGTTCGCGATGCCCGGAGCCCCTGGCGGCAGCTTCTGCGCCTGCTCGACGTACGGCCGCATCACCCGCTCGTACCGGGCGAACGCCGTACGGTGCGGGTGCCCGGCCAGCTCGCCGGCGAGAACGTACGCCCCGGCCAGCGCCAGACTCGTGCCCATCCCGCTGATCGGCGACGCGCAGTACGCCGCGTCCCCCACCAGCGCCACCCGCCCGCGGCTCCACGACGGCAGCCGCGCCTGACCGACCGCGTCGAAGTACAACGGCGCGCGTCCCAGCGCGGCGAGCACCCGCGACGCCTCCCACCCGACGTCCGCGAACGTTCGGCGCAGAATCGTCACCTGCGCCTCCCGGTCCAGCTCGTCGAGCCCGCGGACGTCCGACAGGAACCCCAGCGTCGCCCGCACCGTGCCGACGTTGTCCGGCCGCAGCGTCACACTGCGCCCCCGGCCCGCGCTGTGCCAGCGCCACAGGTCCGTGTCGCCGGCCACCCGCGGAATCGTCAAGTACGCCACGTAGAAGTCGAGTTCGTGCACCGGATCGACGTCGGGGAAGACCAGTCCGCGGGTCCGCGAGCGCAGCCCCTCGGCGAGCACCACCACGTCGTGCACCTGCCGCGCCCCGCTCGCGAAGGTGACCGTGACCGCGTCCCCGTGGTCGTCGAGCGCGATGATCCGGTCGCCGAAGACGTACCGGGTCCGCGGCCGGGTGCGCTCCACCAGGATCCGCGACAGTTGCCCGCGCAGGATCTCCAGCTCCGCCGTCGCCCCGTCGGAGTCCGACGTCCCCGCGGCGAACCGTGCGAGCCGCGCGCCGTCCGCGCGGACGAACTCCGTCCCCCGCTCCCCGGTCGACGCCTTGCGGATCTCCTCCTCGATCCCCATCCGCCGCGCGACCTCCCGCCCCGCCCCGCGCACGTCGATGTTCTGCCCCTCCTCCCGCAACTCCCCGAACCGCTCCACCACGGTCGTCCGCCACCCGTACGCATCGAGCCAGTACGCGAGCGCGGGCCCCGCGATACTCGCCCCGGAGATCAGCACACTCGGAGCACCCATACCGGATCTTCCGCCCCGAGACCGCCCCCGGATGCACGCCCGCCACCACACCCGGAGACCGGGTTGGCGGCCGTACGCCTTCGGCTCGCGGCGGATCAGGCGGCCGACTGCATCGGCATGCGGCGCGGACCATCCGGACTAAGCTCGCCTCATGGGCTTCTCCTGGCCATTCCTCGCGGAACCCCACCCGATCGAGTCGCTCATCGAGCCGATGGAATGGGGCAGGGCGCACTACACGGTCGTCCGGATGCCCCAGTCCCTGGTCGACGCGGCTCGCGAGGCCGGCACCCGGCGCGTCGCGGGGAGGCTCGAAGACGTCGAGGTGAACTGCGCGCTGACGAGTGCACCGGTGCTGTCCGACACCTTCGTATGGGCCGGCGCCGGGCTGTTGCGGCGGCTCCGGCTGGAGGCGGGGGACCCGGTGACCGGCCACCTGGCACCCGTGGACCCCGACCACGTCCCCGTACCGTCCGACCTGGCGGAAGCCCTGTCCCGGAGGTCTCTGCTCGACATCTGGGAGTCACTGCCGCCGGCCACGCGCCGCCGGCGGCTCGCCGCCGTCGAGACCGCGTCGGCCCCGGCGACCCGCCTCCGCCGCATCACGGCGCTCCTCGACGCGCTCTGAGAAGGGCGACCTCTCACGCGGCCCCGCCCCAGCAGCGGAGGCCCCGAGCCCCCGGCACACAGCGCGGCAGCCCGCCACACGGCGCTGAGGCCGTTCATCTGCACCCCGGAGCACGGCGCTGAGGCCGTTCACCTGCGCCCCAGCACACCGCGCCGCGACCGCGACCCCGCGTCGCACACCGCGACCGCGCCGAAGACGGCCCGCACCGGCGCGCCCCCGTGCGCCAGGCCCCCACCACCCCGACGCTCGAACCATGCACACCGCCTTCGCCCACCCGAGCCACCCGAGCGCCTGCCGATGACCACCGCCGGCACCCTCGTCCTCATCACCGCCACCGCCGTCGCCGCCCCCCTCCTCGCCAAGCTCACCGCACCCCGCCTGCGCGTCCCCCTCGTCATCTTCGAGATCACCCTCGGCATCCTCATCGGCCCCGACCTCCTCGGCTGGGCGAAGGTCGACGACCTCGTCGACGGCCTCTCCGAGCTCGGCCTCTGCATGCTGATCTTCCTCGCGGGCTACGAGATCGAACTCGACGCGATCCGCGGCGACACCCTGCGCCGCGCCGTCCGCGCCTGGACCGCCTCCCTGGTCCTCGGCCTCGCCGTCGCCCTCGCCCTCAGCGGCCTCGACCTCGCCAAGAGCGTGGTGATCGGCACCGCCCTGACCAGCACCGCCCTCGGCACCGTGCTGCCGATCCTGCGCGACAGCGGCGACCTCCGCGGCCGCTTCGGCACGGTGATGCTCGCCTTCGGCGCGGTCGGCGAGTTCGGCCCGATCATCGCGATGGCCGTCCTGCTCAGCGGCCGCGACCCCGGCGTCGCGACCGTCGTCCTCGCCGTCTTCGCCTGCCTGACCGCCGCCGCCCTGTACTGGGCGACCCGCCCCCGACCGCCCTGGTTCGCCGACATCGTCCGCAGCACCCTCCACACCAGCGGCCAGTTCGCCGTCCGCTTCGTGATGCTGCTGCTCGTGTCCATGCTCGCCCTGTCCGCCGCCTTCGGCCTCGACGTGCTGCTCGGCGCGTTCGCCGCCGGCCTGCTCACCCGGCTCGTCTTCCACGGCGCGGCCCCCGAGAGCAGCGAGGAGATCATGGGCAAGGTCGAGGCGCTCGGCTTCGGCTTCCTCGTGCCGCTGTTCTTCGTCACCACCGGCATCGAGTTCGACCTCGCCTCCCTCCTCGACGGCGGCCGCACCCTCCTGCTGCTCCCCGTCTTCCTGCTCCTCTTCCTCCTCGTCCGCGGCCTGCCCGTGTACGCGCTCGCCCCGCGCGACCTCGACCCGTCCGGGCGCCGCGCCCTGTCCCTGTACTCCGCGACCTGCCTGCCGCTCGTCGTCGCGATCACCACCATCGGCGTCGACGAGAAGGTCATCGGCGAGGGCGAGGCGGCGGCCCTGGTCGGCGCCGCCATGATCTCCGTCCTCGTCTTCCCCCTCCTCGCCCTGCGCGCCCGCGCGGGCCGCACCGACACCGCCACCACCGCCGAAGCCTGGTGACGCCGCACGCCGAAGGGCCGCGACCCCCGGGGATCGCGGCCCCTCGTGCTGGGGCTCACCAGTGACGGACTGCCGTCACTGCCACACCCGCACGTAGTCCACCAGCATCTTCGCCGGGAACGGCGTCGAGGCGTCCGGCGCCCCCGGCCAGTCCCCGCCGACCGCGAGGTTCAGGATCAGGTAGAACGGGTGGTCGAACACCCACGGCCCGCGCGTCCGCTCGATCTCCGCCTTGTCCAGCGTGACGACCGTCCGCCCGTCGAGGGTGTACGTGATCCCCTTGCTGTCCCACTCCGCCGCCCACACGTGGAAGTCGGCCGACAGGTCCGCGCCGCCGGGCAGCGTGTACGACCCGCCGATCCCGCCCGCCCCGTTGTACGCGGGCGCGTGGACGGTCGAGTACCCGGTCTTCACGTCCTTGCCGAGCACCTCCAGGATGTCGATCTCCCCGTTGTACGGCCACGGCCGCCCGTCCAGGAAGTCGGCGCCCATCATCCAGAACGCCGGCCAGAGACCGTTCCCCTTGGGCACCTTGACCCGCGCCTCGACCTTCCCGTACGTGAACTCGAACTTGTTCCCGGTGTTGATCCGAGCCGAGGTGTACTGGCACGTCCCGCTGCCGCTCAGCGGGTCGCGCGGGCAACTCGACCCGGGCGTCACCTGCTTGCGCGCCTCCAGGACGAGGTTGCCCTGCCCGTCGGTGGCCACGTTGTCGTTGTCCGTGTAGTACTCCAGCTCGTTGTTCGGCCCCGTCCCCGGGTCCGCGCTCCACTTCGCCGGGTCCGGCTTCGTCCCCGCCGGGGTGTTGAACTCGTCCTGCCACACGATCCGCCCCGGCTTCGCGGGGTCCGCCGGCAGCGGCGGGGGAGTCGTCGGCGCGCCGCCCGTGCCGTACACCTGGAACTCCCAGAGCGAGTAGCCGTACGGCGTCGCCCGCTCGGTCCCGTACATCCGCACGTAGCGCCCGGTCCCGGACACGTTCAGCGTCTGCTTGAAGCCGGTGCCGGCCGAAGTGGAGTAGATCGGGGTCCAGTTGACGTTGTCCGGCGAGGTCTGGATCTGGAACGACTTCGCGTACGCCGGATCCCACTGCAGGACGACCCGGCTGATCTGCGCCGTCGCGCCCAGGTCGACGGAGATCCAGCCCGGGTCGGTCCATCCGGTGGTCGAGCTGGTCGCCCAGCGCGAGGCCGGGTCGCGGTCGAAGGCGCGGGCCGGGATGCACTCCCAGCAGTTCCCGTCCGCCTGCGAGCTGGAGGCCGCGCCCGTCTTCCCGTACGACAGCAGCTTCTCGCCGCCCGGGTCGGGGTTGCCGGTGTCGCCGACCCCGAACACCTGGAACTCGTGCAGCGAGTACCCCCACTGGGTGGCGCGCGCCGTGCCGTACATCCGCACGTACCGGCCGGTGCCGGAGACGCTCAGCCGCTGCTTGCCGCCGGTCCCGGCCGCGGTCTCGTGGACGGTCGTCCAGTTCGAGCCGTCGGCGGAGACCTGGATCCGGAAGCCCTTGGCGTACGCGGCCTCCCAGTCCAGGGCGACCTCGCTGATCCGCGAGGACGCGCCCAGGTCGACGCGGATCCACTGCGGGTCGGAGAACTCGCTCGACCAGCGGGTGCCCGGGTCGCCGTCCACGGCGTTGGCCCCGGCGAACGGACCCTCCACCGACGAGACGGTCACCGGTCTGCCCTGCGAGAGCAACGGATCTGCGGCATAGGCGCGCTGCGGCCCCGGCAGGGCGGCGAACGACAACAGGGTGACCGCGAGGGCGACGAGCAGACCCAGGCGGCGACGCAGTGGACTCACGGCGGCGGCTCCTCAAAACGGTTCGGACACGCGGAGTTGAACATCAGGGAGCGTTCCCTGAGAGGGGAGACTGGGGCCGTGAGGAGAGGGTGTCAAGGTTCCGGTTCAGTTCCGGGAAACATGGCCAATGCACTGATGCACATTCAGAAACTCTACTGAGCAGGCCAGTTAGAGACTTCGCGCGCAAGCAACCGCACGTGAGCAGTCCACCCCTCGACTCTCCCGCCGCACCTGGCGACCCGCTCGCCTTGACGACGTCACCGCTCACCACCCACCCTGGTCGGGGAACGTTCCCCGAACTTCCGCCCTCCGCCGGTCCGCACCCCGAGGCGGTAAGGTCACGGGAGCACGCGGCAGGGGAACGGCCGGGGGCGGCATCCGCCCCCGCGGCGGACGGGGGGCGGGACCATGGCAGCGGAGACGTCGGAGCCGGGCAGGCGTACGGGCGCGCGCCGCCCCACCCTGGAGGTGGTCGCCGCACGCGCCGGCGTCTCCAAGTCGAGCGTCTCGCGCGTCGTCAACGGAGAGCACACCGTCGCCCCCGAGATCCGCGACGTCGTCCTGCGCGCCGTCCGCGAGCTGGGCTACGTCCCCAACGCCGCCGCCCGCAACCTCGTCACCCGCCGCACCGACGCCGTCGCCATGGTCGTCTCCGACCCGCCCCAGGGGCTGCTCTCCGACGACCCGCTGTTCTCCACCGTCGTCCGCGCCGCCAGCCGCGCCCTCGAGGCGGCGGGCAAACAGGTCGTCCTGATGCTCGCCGAGTCCGACCGCAGCCGCGCCCGCGTCGAGAGCTACGTCGCCGCCGGGCACGTCGACGGTGTCCTGCTCGTCTCGCTGCACGGCACGGACCCGCTGCCCGCCGTCCTCGCCCGCAGCTCACTCCCCGTGGTGTCCTTCGGCCGCACCGCCGCCGCGTCCGTCCCCTACGCCGACCTCGACAACACCGGCGGCGCCGGCCTCGCCGTCCGCCACCTCCTGGAGCGCGGCCGCCGCCGCATCGCCACGCTCACCGGCCCGCTCGACCTCATCGACGCCCGCGAACGCCTCGCCGGCTACCGCGAGGCGCTCCGCGGCACCGGCCGCCGCCCACTCGTCGCCCTCGGCGACTTCACCCGCGTCTCCGGCGCGGAGGCCATGCGCGAACTCCTCACCGACGAGCCCGCCCTCGACGCCGTCTTCGCCGCCAACGACCTCATGGCCGTCGGAGCCCTGCGCACCCTCCGCGAGGCCGGCCGCCGCGTCCCCGACGACGTCGCCGTCGTCGGCTTCGACGACATCGAGGCCGCCGCCTACAGCGCCCCGCCCCTCACCACCATCCGCAGCCCCATGGCCGACCAGGCCCTCGCCACCGTCCACCTCCTCCTCACCCTCCTCGACGGCCGACCCGTCACCCCGGTCGTCATGCCGAACGAACTGGTGATCCGCGAGTCGACGTGAGCCGGGCGAACGGTGCCCGCGGTCAGGGGGTGTCGATCTGGTGGTCGGCCCACACGTAGGTCTCCGGCAGCAGCTCCGTGACGGGAACGGCCCGCACCCGCTCGCCCGCCCCCACGACGACCCGGACCTCCGGGAAGTAGTCCAACAGCACCTGCCGGCACCGCCCGCACGGCGGTACGACCCCCCGCTCCCGATCCCCGACCGCCACGATCGTGCTCAGCTCGTAGATTCCCTGCGCGGCCGCCGTCCCGATCAGCACCAGCTCCGCACACGGCCCACCCGTGAAGTGGTAAGCGTTCACCGCGGTCACGATCCGCCCGTCCGGGGCGCGCCCGGCCGCGGCCATCGTGTGATCGTCCCCCCGACACCGCGTGCGCGCGACCTCGGCGGCCGCGCGCACCAGCTCGTGGTCGACGGGGGTGGTTCGGCTCGACATGTTCTCCACTTCCATCCTGCTCGGCACCAGACGCGCCGGATCCTCGACCGGCCGAAGCCCATGCTGCCCGAGACCCATATGGGCACGCGTGCTCTATCCCAGCCCGAGCCGAACCAGCCCCGTCCGAGCCGGACAGAATCCCGTCCGAGCTGAGCTCAGTCCCGTCCGAGCCGCACAGAATTCCAGCCCGGCCGGCGTTTGAGGCCACCGGGCGGAGCCCGGTGTCCGCGGCGGAGCCGCGAACGGGGGGTTTGCGGGGCGGAGCCCCTGGCCGCCCGGAGGGACTTGGGGAAGGGGCGGGTGGGGGGAATTCCGCGCCGAAGGCGCACCCCGCATCACCCCCGACGGGGATGACACGCACCGGCCCGTACGACCGGCTCCCACACCCTCACACCCTGGACCCCGACCGGTACGGCGTGAGGAGTTGGTCGATCGGCGCGTGGTCGTCGGTGAGGACCTGCGCCCCGTCGACCCACCGCGTGACGTCCCCACCCGTCGCGATCCGCCACCCGGTCTGCCGCGCGTCGAGCGCCTCCTGGACCGCCTCCGCATCCACCATCCGCCGCGAGGCGACGACGACGAGGTTCCCGCCCTCGGGCTCCGCACCCGGCACGAGCCCGACGTCCTCGGGGTCACCGAGCACGGCAACATGCGGGAACACCCGTTGCAGCGTGGCGGCTTCGGCCCGTGCGAACCCCAACGGCCCGTGGTCGATGAGGTTCGCGACGTACAACCCGTCCTCGTCCAGCACCCGCCGCACCTCCTCCAGCGCCTCCACCGTGGTGAGATGCCACGGCACGCTCACCCCACCGAACGCGTCCCCGACGACCAGGTCCCGGCTACCGTCGTCCAACCGCTCGACACCGAGCCGCCCGTCCTCGACGCGGACGTCGATCCCCGCCCCCGTCCGCAACCCGAGCCGCTCCCGGTCGATCGCGACGACCCCGCCGTCGATCTCGGAGACGAGACTGCGGGTCCCGGGCCGCGCGCTCGCCAGGTAGCGCGGGAACGTGAGCCCGCCCCCGCCCAGGTGGTACGCCTCCAGCGGCTCCTCCGGCGGGAACGCCGTGTCGACGACCGCCGCGATCCCCCGCACGTACGCGAACTCCAGGTGCGTCGGATCGTCGACGTCGACGTAACTGTGCCGCAGCCCGTCGAGCACGAGGGTGCGCCCGCCCTCCCGCACCGGGTCCGCGACCACCCGCGCACAGTGGTACTTCGTCTCCGCGTCGCACCCCCCGGGGGCGACCGTCGTCGCGAGCCCCCCGGCGACGACCGCGAGCGCGAGCGCCGCGGTGGACGCCCGCGGCCCCCGCGTCCGCCACTCGAACAGCGCCCCGCCCAGCACCAGCAGCGCACCGAGCCCGATCAGGATCCCGCTCACCGGCAGCCGCGAGATCAGCACGAACCCGGTCAGCACCGTGCCGACGATCGCCCCGACCGTTCCCACGCCCGACAGCCGCCCCACCACCGTCCCCGTCTCGGCGAGGCTGGTCAGCCGCAGCTTCGTCACCATCGGCGTCACCGCCGACAGCAGCGCCCCCGGCACGAGGATCGCCCCCGCCGCCACGATCAGCAGCAAAGGCGCCACCCACTCCGCCGTGCTGCGCAGCAGCAGCGGCGTGAACGCGACCACCACCCCCGACACCGCCAGCGACGGCCCGATCAGCTTCCGCGGATCGACCTGGTCCGCCACCTTCCCACCCAGCCACGACCCCACCGCGATCGCCGCCAGCGCGATCCCGATCACCATCGTGCTGGTCTCCAACGTCAGCCCCAGATACGGCGCGAGCAACCGCAACGCGACGATCTCGACGACCAGCACCGCCGCCGAAGACCCGAACACGAGCACGCCGGCGGCCCTGCCCCCGAGCCCGCCCGGCCTCTCCTCCACCGCTCCGTCCACGCCGGCCATCCTCCCACGGCCCCCACCCGCCCACCCCGAACGACGGCGCCGAACAGGCGGGTTGACCCCACCCCGCCCCGCAGACCGGACATCGCGGCCCTCACCGAAAGCCCACCGACCGGCCCACCCGACCCCGCAGCCCCGAGATCCGCCTCGGCTCTGCCCCGCAGCCCCGAGATCCGCCTCGGCTCTGCCCTACAGCCGCGGGGTGCGCCTCGGCCCTGCTGTGCGGCGGCGGGGTGCGCCTCGGCCCTGCCTTGCGGCGGCGGGGTGCGGCTCTTGGCCCTGCCGTGCGGCTGCGAGACGCGTCTCCCCCCGCTCCCGCAGCCGCGAGATGCGCCCCCACCATGTCATCGCCACCCCGCCACCCCGCCCGGGAAACCCGCTCGCCCCCGCGCCCCCCGTCCCGCAAAGTGGCCCCATGACCCACCGCGGCCTCGCCCCCGACGGAACCATCGCCCGCGAGGGCGCGCTCGACCGTGTCCCACCACTCTTCGCACCCGTCATCGAGGCCGCCCGCACCCTCATCGCCACGACGTTCGGCCCGCCGGGAGGCCCGCTCCCGGACCGCCCCGGCCGCCCTCCCCGCCTCCACAGCGCCTACCTTTACGGCAGCATCCCCCGCGGCACGGCGCTCCTTGGCGTCTCCGACCTCGACCTGCAGCTCGCCCTGCACCACGAGCCGACCGAGACCGACCGTGCCGACGCCCGTGCCCTCGAGAAGGCCCTCGACGACGCCTTCCCCCAGATCGACGGCGTCGGCATCCTCCTCACCAGCCGTGCGACCCTCCTCAGCGACCTGGAGCGCCACGACCTCGGCTTCTTCGTCGCCTGCCTCTGTACTCCGCTCCTCGGTCCCGACCTCGCGCGCGACCTCCCCCGCTACCGCCCCACCACCGAACTCGCCCGCGAGACCAACGGCGACCTCGCCCTCCTGCTGCCCCGCTGGCGCGCCCGCGCCGCCGACGCCGCCACCGACACCGCCCGCCGCACCCTCTGCCGCGCCGTCGCCCGCCGCCTCGTCCGCACCGGCTTCACCCTCGTCATGCCCCGCTGGAACGGCTGGACCAGCGACCTCACCGACTCCGCGACGATCTTCGGCGACCACTACCCCGCCCGCGCACCCCAGATGCGCACGGCGGCCACCCTCGCCCGCACCCCGTCCCCCGACCCGGCCGCGCTCGACCCCCTCCTGGAGGACCTCGCCCCCTGGCTGGCCGCGGAGTACGCCACCGTCCACGGCACGAAGACCCCCCGCCCCTGACCTCAGTCCTCGATCACCACCCCGTACTTGCCCAGACGAGGCGGTGGCTTCGGTACCGGGTCGTCGACGTGGCGCCACATGCCGAAGTCGGACGTGTCATCGGGCCGCAGGCATCCGTCCAGCGGCTCCCCCGTCTCCAGCGCCTCCGCGACGTGGTGCATCAGGGAGGTGAGCGAGTCCCACATGGGGTGGCCGTTGACGACCGACTCCCCTTCCCTGCTCTGCCCGTGGACGTACCGCCCGGCCGAGCCTTCGGAGTCGACCCACAGCACGCTCCCGCCGCCATCCGAGGCGAACGGCACGTACGTGGGAAGGAAGTACGGGTGGTCGCCTCGGCCCCAAACCGTCGTCATGGTGTCCCACCACGAGGTGATCGCAGACGTCGACAGCAACGTCCAGTGCCGTGGCAGGACGTAAAGGTCGGTCCCGTCATGCCCGCGCAACAACTCCGCCAGCTCGTACGGCATTGTCCGCCCGATGTGCGCTTCCACCCGCGCGATGTCCTCCGTCGTGGCCGGGGGACCCAGCTCCCGGCTCACCCCCTGATCCCGCGCCCACCCCTCGATCCGCCCCCACGACTCCGCGATACCCCGCACCCCCTTCGCATCCCTCCGCCCCCAGTCCTCGTTCCCCAGCTCCGGCAACCCGAAGTGCGCACAGATCGCCCCCGCGATCCGCTCGTCACGCCCCTCGGGCGCACCTTCCGCAGCCGCTGACAGAAACGCCGCTCGCCCGGTCGACGGGCCCTCCCCGAGGTGCGCGAACTCGAACGCCATCTCCACCCGCCCGTCCCGGTACTGCGCGAACGAGCTTTCCTGCTGCTCCCCGCCGGACGACCGCGTCACGAAGACGACCACCTCCCCGCCCGCCGCGCACAACGCCGCATGATCGACCGCATCGTCCTCACCCCACCCCGCCATGGGATGCATCACGACCCCCCACTCGTCCCCCTTCCCGTACGCCATCGGCACCCGCCGCTGCGCGAGCAACCCCCGCACCACTGCATCCATCGACACCCCCCGGAAGAAGACCACCCCGGTCTCCTCCGCCTCGTCCTGCCCCACCACCCAGCCCAACGGCCCCCGCATCCAGTGATCCATGTCCGCAACGTAGCCCCCACCACTGACAATCACGCCGCGCGCCGAGCGCTCACCGCACCGGTGACTCCCGCTCCGCCCCGCTCGCCCGCGACGGACCCTCCACCGTTCCCCGCGGAGCCGACCGCATGACCGACGTCAGGAACGCCGCCCCCACCACAAGGGCCAGCACGGCGATCAGCGCGTTCCGCAGCCCCACGTGATCGGCCAACAGCCCCAGCGCCGGCGGGCCGACGAGGAAGGCGACGTATCCCGCCGTGGCGACCGCGGAGACGCGCGCGGCGGCGTGGTGGGGGTCGTCGCCGGCCGCGGAGATGGTGACGGGGAAGCCGAGCGCCGCGCCGAGGCCCCAGAGGACGACGCCGGCCGTGGCGACGGCGGGGGAGTCGGGGAAGATGACCAGCGCGAGCCCCGCCGCCGCGGCGAGCGCGCTGACGCGGACGACCGCGGCCCGCCCGTAGCGGGCGAGGAGGGGGCCGCCCGCGAACCGCCCGACCGTCATCGACGCGGCGAACGCGGTGTAGACCAGCGACCCGGCGGTCGCGCTGGTGCCGTGCCCGTCGACCATGACCAGCGGCAGCCAGTCGTTGGCCGCACCCTCGGCGAGGGCCATCGCGAGCACGATGAGCCCGATGAGGACGAGCCGCCGGTCGAGCCACACCGGAAGCCGACCGCCGGTGGTCCTCGGCCGCGCGTCCGTCGCGGCCGCCGCCTTCCCGGTCCCCGCGGGCACCCCGGACACCGCCCACGCGGCCGCCGCCCCGACGACCACCGTCACGGCCCCCAGGTGCCACCCGACGGGCACGTCCGCCGCGGTCAGCGCCATGCCGAGCAGCGCCCCGCCCACCGTGCCGAGGCTGAAGCACCCGTGCAGCACGGGCAGCACCGGCCGCCCGACGGCCTTCTCCAGCGCCGCGCCCTCGATGTTGAAGGCGACCTCCGCGAGACCGAGCCCGCCCCCGAACAGCGCCAGCCCGCAGAACACCCCCGGCGCGACCGACAGCGCCGCCCCCGCCGCGACGACCGCGATCCCGCACGTCAGCAGCACCGCGCCGGCCCGGATCACCGCCTGCCCGCCGAACCGCCGCACCAGCCCGCCCGACGCCAGCACCCCGGTCATCGACCCCACCGACAGCCCGAACAGCACCAGCCCCATCGCCCCCGTCGACACGTCCAGCGCGTCCCGGATCGCCGGCGTCCGCGCGATCCACGACGACATCCCCACCCCGACGACCACGTTGAACAGGAACAACGCGGCCCGCCAGCGACGCGTTCCCGAATCCGTCGACGACACCATCGGCAGCAACCTCACCCCAGGAAAGTACGAACGTACGCCTCCAGAGTGTACGATCGTACGCACGTCGGCAAGCTCGCCGACCCCGCAACCACCCGGCCGGCGCCCACCTGACTACGGCGCCGGCCGGGTCCCGTCCCCCGGAACGGAGCCGCCCGGGCCCCGGTCCGCTACGACGGATCGCCGCCGAACCGGGCGCGTCCCCCGTCCGCCGGGGACGGTCATGCAACCCGCCTCCCGGGGCACACCCATCCCGAGCGAAAGCGCTCGGAGGATGACGGAGGGGACCCGGCATGAACGTTCTTTGGGGTGTGGGTGCGGCGCTCTTCGGCCTCTTCTTCGTGCTCCGCGCACGACACCTGGAGCGCCGCAATGCCGCGAGCAGCGCGCGCCTCTTCGGTGAGGACCGCAGCGCCCGGATGTCGACCGTCCACACCTGGGTCTTCCGCCTGGGCGGGGCGTTGTTCTTCGTGGTCGGAACCCTGACGGCCCTCGGCGTCATCGAGCCCTCGGGGCAGAACGAGGGGGAGTCCCGGGGTTGGGAGTTGCCGACACCGTTCGTCGTGGCGTTCATGGTCGTCTGGGTCGCCGTCGGCGTCTTCATCGCCCGCAAGCTCTGGATCGCACGCCGCAACCGCCGTTAGGCGGCGGAGCCGGGGAGCCCGGCGCCGTCCGGCTGGCGGCCGACCGCGATTGTCAGTGCCCCCCTCTACCGTCCCACCCATGAGCGCACACACCTTCGCGTACGCCCGGCCCTCCGCCCTGACAAGCACCGGTGCCGGCACCGCCCGGACGCTGGGCCTGGAGACCGCCGGCGGGCTGACCCCCACGGGGCCCGAGGCCCACCCGCAGTTCTTCGCGGGCTTCCTGAGCGCCCCTCAGGCCGCCGCCCGCGCCCTGCTCGCCGTCGCGGACGTCGCCGCCGCCCGCTACTACCGCCGCGACCGCCCCGCCTCCCTCGACCCCGTGGTGACGGGCAACGGCGACCGGCTGCGCTTCGAGAGCTTCTCCGGCTGCTGCGGCGTCTACGCCCGCCTGGACGTCCTGCCCGACGGCCTGCGCGGCGCGGACACCGGCCACGGCACCACGAACGTCGACGTCAACAACCCGCTCCGCGACGCGCTCTCCCGCCTCGGCGGCGACGACCCGCTCCACCTGCGGGTGGGCCCCGAGGCGATGGCGGTGACGACGCTCGACGGGCCCGTCGTCGAGAAGAAGGTCCCCCTTCCCGACCGCTGGCTGCGCGGGTTCGCCGAGTCCCAGGCCGCCACCGCCGGCTTTGACCTCCGCGCGGAGCTGTCCGCCGCCGAGGCCACCCGCTTCCTCCGCTCCCTCCCGCGCACCGGCACGACCAACGGCCCCCTGTGGGTGGTCCAGTCCGGCCGCACCCTGCGCCCCGCCACCCGCCCCGTCCCCGGCGCCGTCTGCCTGCCCGGACCCGAACGGCTCGTCGCCCTCCAGCGCGTACTGCGCAACGCCACCCACCTGCGCGTCTACGGCCCCGTGCCCGACGGCGCCGCGCCCACCGCCTCCGCCTGGGAGATCGGCCTGCCCGGCATGCGGCTCACCCTCACCCTCTCCCCGGAACCCGCCCGCGGCTTCTCCGGCGAGGGCGGCGTCCTGGAAGCCCTCGCCACCGACGACGCCGCCGCGGACGCCGAGCTGATCTCCGTCCTCCTCGCCTGGGAACCCCGCATCGACCCCGCCGACCTCGCCGAGCAGTCCGGCCTGACGGTGGACCGCGTCCGCGCCGCCCTCACCCGCCTCGGCACCGCCGGCCGCGTCGGCTACGACACCGCCGAAGCCGCCTACTTCCACCGCGAACTCCCCTACGACGCCCGCCGCGCCGAGCGCCACAACCCCCGCCTGGTCGCCGCCCGCACCCTGCTCGCCGAGGGTGCGGTCGTCCTGGAACGCCCCGGTCACGCCGTGGTGTCCAGCGGCGAACGCCGCTACCAGGTCCGCGAGTCCGGCGGCGCCCTGAGCTGCACCTGCCAGTGGTGGGCCGACTACCGCGGCCGCCGCGGCCCCTGCAAACACGCCCTTGCCACCCGCATGGCCCTGCGCGCCGCCAACCCCACCGAGACCGCCACCACCGGAGCCGCACGATGAGCGCCCTCACCGACGTCCTCAAGGCCATCCGCGCCGCCCAGCCCGCCGACGCCCTCAAGGCCGTCCGCGCCGCCCGCCCCGCCGACGCCCTGAAGGCGGTGCGACCCCACCGCCCCGACACCGTCCTCGCCGCGGTCCGCGCCGGCCGCACCGACCTCGTACCCGCTCTCCTCGAACCGCTCGACGCCACCCAACGCAAGGCGATCCTGCCCGAGTTGAAGGACCTGCGTCGCGAACTGCGCACCGGCGGCTGGGAGAACTGGAAGCAGCGCGACCTCATGAGCCCCGCCCTGGTCGTCGCCGGCGCCGGCTGCACCACCGGCGCCGCCGCGGCCGCCACCTGGATCTCCGCCGCCGACCTCCGCCGCTGGCGGCCGCGCGTCCCGACCGAGATCCTGCTCACCGTCCTCGCCGACCGCGATCAGGGCTGGCTCGGCAAGCTCGCCGACCGGCTCGCGGCCCGCCCCGCCACCGCCGCCGACGACTACCCGCTGATCAGCGCACTCGCCCGGCGCGCCGACCACCCGATGCCCACCACCGACGGCTGCGTGGAGGGCTGGGTCACCGCCGTGTCGGCCGGCCGGAACGACCGCCCCCTCGCGGACGTCCTGCGCGAGCACGCCCACACCCCCGCTTTCGTCCCCCGCCTCTTCGAGACCGCCGAACCCGTCGCCGCCTTCGCCTGGCGCTCCGACCCCGACAACCGCTTCAGTTGGCCCACCGCGCTCGCCACCCTCACCGCCGAAGGCCTCCTCGACCGCGCCACCCTCCTCGACGCCTGCACCACCCGCCTGGTCCGCGGCGGCACCGCGAACCAACTCAAGCCCTACCAGAACATCCTCGCCGCCCTCGCCCCCACCGAGCAGGAGGAACGGGAGCGGGCCGCCGACTGGATCGCGATCGCCGCCGACGCCCCCTCCGCCGTCGCCGGCGACGCCCAGCAGACCCTCGCCCGCATCGCGTCGACGGGGCATCTCACCTCCCGACAGCTCGCCGAGATGTCCGCCGCCGTCCTCTTCCGCCCCGAGAAGAAGCTCGTCCGCGCCCAACTCACCCTGATCGCACGTGAACTGAAGCGAGACCGTGCGACCGCCCCCGACCTCCTCCCCGAACTCGCCGAACTCTTCGGCCACACCGACACCGACCTCCAGGGCCGCGGTCTGAAGGTCGTCGCCGCCCACCTCCCCGACGACCCCGCGCTCCGAGCCGAACTCGCGGCCAGGGCGCAGCTGTTGGCGCCACTGCACCGCCCCCGCGCCCTCCAGGTCCTCGGACCGGCCGCCGTCCCCGCCGAGGACACCGCCCCCTACGAGGAGACTCTGCCGCCCGTCCCCGCCCCGACGCCGCTCGACCCGTCCCCGGCCACACCCGAAGAGACCGCCGAACTCGTCGCCGCGCTCGTCAACGCCCGCACCGGCGCACCCACCGTCGCCGAGTTCGAGCGGGCGCTCGACGGTGTCGCCCGCCACGCCCATCGCGACCGCTCCGCGCTCACCGCGGCCCTGCGGGACGCCCTCGCGGACATCTGGTGGCTCGACCCGCAGCAGTCCCGCCACTACCACCACGAACTCCCCGGCCTCGAACACCTCGCCGCCGTCCTCCTCGGCGCCGCGCCCCGCTGCTCGACCGCACCGGCCTTCACCTCCTGGCGGCACGACTGCGCCCACGGCGCCCTGCGCGCCGTCGTCCACGCCCGCGTCGTCGAGGTGGCGAGCCGGCTCGCCCCCCGCCCGCGGCCGGTGCTCCTCGCCACCCCCACCACGGCCACCGGCCCCCACGAACCCCGCACGCTCGGCGACCCCCTCACCGCCTACGCCCGGCGCGGCGAGACCCCCGCCCCGATCGACTTCGGCCAAGCCTTGCTGCGCGTCCGCCGCGACCCGACCGCCGCATCCGAGGCGGCCGCCCTCGGCACCCCGGAAGGCCACCGCCTCGCCGCCTGGCTGGAGACGGCGGGTGCTCCCGTGGCCGTCACCCGCCGCATCGCGCCCCCGGTCACCCACCAGTGGCGGCCCGAGACCCCGGCCAGACTCGCCCTCGACACCGGCGAACACGCCACCGTCCTCGCCGAGTTCCCCACCGCGTTCCACGATCTCGCCAAGGCCCGCCCGGCCCCCGACGCCTGCTGGGAAGGCGCCGAGACCGCCCTGCTCGCCGTGCTCCCCGAGGACCGCGAGACCCTCGCCGCCTGGCAGTTCCCCCTCGTCCGGTCCGCGGCGCTCCACGACATGCGCGGCGGCGCCGCCACCCTCCCCCTCCTCGCCGCGCTGGAGGGCCCCGCGGGCCCCGCCCTCCACCTCGCCGTCGCCACCGGCCTCGGCGCCCGCCACCCCCAGGACCGGCTCAGCGCCGTCGACGCCCTCCTCACCCTCGCCGCCCGCGGCGACCTCGACCCCGTACGCCTCGCCGCCGACCTCACCGAGCAGATCACCCTCGGCGCCGTCAAACCCAACCGCCTGACCGACTCCCTGAGCACCGCCGCCGCCACCGGCGCCTACGCCACCACCTGGTCCGTCCTCGCCGCCGCCCTCCCCGCCCTGCTCGCGGAAAACACCCGCGGCACGGGCGACCTGCTCGCCCTCGCCGCCGAGTGCGTCGAGCACGCACGGGCCGCGTCCCCCGCACCGGCCGGCCTCGACGCCGCCGCCGACCGCCGCGGCACCTCCCGCCTCACCACCCAGGCCGCACGCCTCCGCGACGCCCTGCACCGCAACCAGGAGCCCGCCCCCGCTCCGTTGCCTTGACGCCGACGTCAAGATCTATTTTTGATCTTGCGCAGTGCTCCGTCCTTCAGAGCGAAGGTGAAGCGCGTTCCTGGCCCGGAGGCGCGAAGCGGAGTTCGCTGTGCCTCCGTCTATGACGGTCAGGCGGGACGTTTCTGGTTCTCGATGTATTGCTCGGCCACGGTCAGCGGTGCGCCGCTGCTGGAGCCGGCGAAGTAGGAGCCGGACCAGAAGTGTCCGCCCCACAGGAACCGGCGGACGTGGGGGTCGTACTCCTTGCGCAGCAGTCGGGCGGAGACGCCCTTGAGGGAGTTGACGAGCTTGGAGAGCTGGACCTTGGGCGGGTAGTGGACCAGGAGGTGCACGTGGTCGTCCTCGCCGGTGAACTGCTTGAGTTCGGCCTCGAAGTCGGTGCACACCTCCCGCATGATCTCCTCGCAGCGCGTCAGCATCGCGTCCGTCATGGCGTCGCGCCGGTACTTGGTGACGAAAACCAAGTGGACATGCAGGTTATGGACAACATGACGGCCAGCGCGTATGTCGGGATTCGGATTCCATCTCGGTGACATGAACCAAATGATAGATTGGGCGTGTGACTTACGAACTCGGTCTGGTCAAGCGGCAGTTCGGGCACCGTGCCCGACTGGCGCTGTCGCCTGTCGAGGTCCAGGTCATGGACGATCAGGCGCACGCGGCCCGCACCCTGTAGAACTGCCTGCACGCCTGGTGGCAGATGATGCCGAGGGAGAAGCGGTCGCTGGCCGCCGCCGACGCTGCGATCCGTCAGGGACGCAAGGATCTCGACTTCCTCGCCGTGCTCCCGGCGCAGGCCGCTCAGGCAGTCCTCAAGGTGTACTTCCAGGCGTGGAAGAACTGCTGGGACGGGCGCGCCGACGCCCCGAACTTCAAGGGACGGTTCCGGTCCGTGATGTCCGTGGACATCCCACAGGGCCGCGACCTCCAGATCAAACGCGTCCACCGCCGATGGGGCATGGTCAACATCCCCAAGGTCGGCCGGGTCCGTTTCCGCTGGACCCGGGATCTACCCGTGGGCAAGACGGCGAACAGCGACCATCGGATCACCGGGGCCCGGCTGGTCAGGGACAGCCTGGGCTGGCACATCGCGTTCCGGAACACCACCCTGGAACGCACCCCCCCAGCCCCATGCTGGGCCGGACGTCGGCATCGACCTGGGCGTGAACATCCCCCTCGCCCTGTCCGACGGCAACCACCACGACCACGGACGCCCGCCCCGCCTGCCCGACGGCACCGCCGACCGCGACAAGTGGCTCAACCCGAAGGAGAAGGCCACGCTGCTCCGCCTGGAACAGCGCGCCGCGCACCGCAGGACGTTCCGCAAGCCGCAGGAGAAGACCTCCCGGCGCCTGCACCACATCTACGACCGGATCCGGGCCCTGCGCGCCAAAGCCACGCGCCGCAGCACCGACTGGCAGCACAAGACCACCACGACCCTCGCCGAGCAGTACGGCGTGATCGTGGTGGAGGACCTGCACATCACGAACATGACCAGGGCCCCAGCTCCCAAGCCCGACCCCCGCCACAGCGGCACCTACCTGCGCAACGGGGCCAAGGCCAAAGCCGGACTCAACCGCGCATGCCTCCAGGAGGCATGGGGCCGCACCGTGACCCTGCTGACGTACAAGACCGCCCGCCAGGGCGGCATCCTGGTCAAGGTCCCCGCTCCCTACACGTCCCAGCGCTGCTCCGCGTGCGGCTTCCTCACGCCCGGCAGCCGGGAGACGCAGGCCCTGTTCGTGTGCCAGAACCCCGAGTGCGGATGGACCGGCAACGCCGACCACAACGGCGCCCGGAACGTCCTGCAGTCGTACCGGATCGGCCACGTGGCGATCCCGGCTGCCGGGAGGGCAGTCGTCAGGCGCACCCGCGGCGTCAAGCCCGCCACCGCAAGGTAGACGGGAATCTCCCCCTGAGCTCGCGAAGGGAGGAGAGCACTTCAAGGTCACGGGCATGCGCATCGGCGAACTGGCGGAACGGGCCGGGGTCAGCACCCGGACGCTGCGGTACTACGAGGCGCGCGGGCTGCTCCCCGCGCGCCGCACCGGCAACGGCTACCGCGCCTACGGCGACGACGACCTGCGGCTCGTGCGGCAGATCCGCACCCTCCAGGACTTCGGGTTCGGCCTGGAGGACACCCGCCCGTTCGTGGAGTGCCTGCGCGCAGGCCACCCGGCCGGCGACTCCTGCCCGGCCTCGCTCGACGTCTACCGCCGCAAGCTCACCGAACTCGACACGCTCATAGCCGAGTTGACGGCCGTACGCGACCAGGTGACCTCCCAGCTCCTGCGGGCCGAGGCGCAACAGGACGGCGGCCCCGAGCCGCGCTGCGAACTGAAGGGATGACCCCATGACACCCCCGCCCATGACCACCCCGCCCACCACGACATCGCGCACGACCACCCCGCCCCCGACGACCCCGCCCACCGCGGCCCCGCGCACGACCCCCCCGCCCACCACGACATCGCGCCCCACCACCCAGCACACACCCGCACCCGCACCCGTCACACCCACACCCCCGCCCGCCGTCCCCGAGGTCACCGACGCCGGCTTCGCCGACGCCGTCCTGCACGCCGACCGCCCCGTCCTCGTCAAGTTCACCGCCACTTGGTGCGGCCCCTGCCGCCAGCTCCGCCCCGTCCTCGCCGCGCTCGCCACCGAGCACGCCGACCGGCTGAAGGTGGTGGAGGTCGACGTCGACCGGAGCCCCGAGACGGCCCTCGCCCACCACGTCCTGTCGACCCCCACCCTCCTCCTCTTCCGCGACGGCGCCCCGATCCGCTCGATCGTCGGCGCCCGCTCCAAGGCCCGCCTGCTCCGGGACCTCGACGACGTCCTGTGACGGGTCCGCGCCTCAGCGCTCGTCCGCCCGCTCCGCCAACTGCTCCAACCGCGCCGCCTCCACGTCCAGCCCGGTCTGCAGCTTGCCCAGCGTCTCGGAGTCGTACGTACCCCGCGACCGCGCCACCTGCAGGCGGTCGGCCTGCGCGTCGAGCACCCGCATCCGCAGCCGCACGTACGCGAACGGCCCGTCCCGCCGCTCCGGGTCGGGCTGCTCGCCCGCCCTGGGCCCTCGCTCCAGCGGCCCGCCCACATCCGCCCGCACCTTCTCCACCACCCGCTCCGGGAACGGCTGCCCGTCCCGGTCGACGAGTGCGCCGTCGTCGAGCACCGCGTCCGCCACGTCGACCAGCTCCGTCGCCAGCCGCACGAAGTCCTCCCGCAGCCGCTCCGGATCGTCCTCCGGCACCCGCACCGCGCGGATGACGACGGGCAGCGTCAGCCCCTGCAGCAGCAGCGTGGTCGTCGCCACGACGTACGCGACGAGGATCAGCTGCGAGCGGTCGGGCGTGTCCTGCGGCAGGGTCTGCGCGGCGGCCACCGTGATCGCACCGCGCATCCCGGCCCAGGCCAGCACGACCCCGCCCCGCCAGCCCAGCGTCTCGTTCAGCCGGAACCTGACGTCCGCGCTCGCCTTCTCGACCCGCCGGGCGAAGCTCTCCCGCCGCTTCGGCGACGCCCGCCGGAACCGCTGCTCCATCGCCGGATCGCCCCTGTCCCCGGCGAGGAAGGCACGCACCGACTCCAGCCGCGGACGCATCCGCTCCGCCCGCTCCTGCTCCCGCCGCATCCCGGCGACGAGCGGCGCGGTGAACACCATCCGCACCACGATCACCAGCGCCGTCGCCGCCAGCGCGACCCCCAGCGCCCGCCCGATCCCCAGGCCCGCCTCGTCCACCTCGTCGACCAGCGTCTTGATCCCTAGCCCCATCAGCAGGAACATCGAGCTCTCCAGCAGGAACGCCACCGTCCGCCAGTTCTTCGACTCCGTGATCCGGTCCTGCGCCCGCAGCCGGCGCGGGCTCAGGTGCCCCGTCACCAGACCGGCGACGACGACCGCGAGCACCCCGGACGCGTCGAGCGCCTCGGCGGGCAGATAGGCGAGGAACGGCACCACGAACGAGATCGCCGTGTTCAGCACCGCGTCGTTCAGCAGCGCCCGCGCCCGCACGTTCACCACCCCGACGAGCAGCCCCACCCCGACGGCCACCACCACGGCGTACAGGAACTCCACGACGATCCCGCCGACGGACACCGCCCCGGCCATCGCGGCGACCGCGGAGCGCAGCAGCACCAGCGCGGACGCGTCGTTGACCAGCCCCTCGCCCTCCAGGACGGTCAGCAGCCGCCGTGGCAGGCCGAGCCTGCGCCCCACCGACGTCGCCGCGACCGCGTCCGTCGGGCTGATCACCGCGCCGAGCGCGAACGCCACCGGCCAACCGATCTCCGGCAGCAGCCAATGGAACAGCCACCCCGCGCTCAGCGTCGACACCACCACGAGCAGCACGGCGAGCCCCGTGATCGGCCGCAGGTTGCGCCGGAAGTCGACCACCGGCATGTTCACCGCCGCCGAGTACAGCAGCGGCGGCAGCACCCCCGCCAGGACCAGCTCCGGCTCCACCTCCGGATGCGGCACCCCCGGCACGAAGCTCAGCCCGATCCCGACGAGCACCAGACTCAACGGGGCGGCCAGACCCAGCCGTTCGGAGAACGCGGCGACCACCACGATGCTGATCACCCCGAGCACCGCGACCAGCGTCGACTCCACCACCGCGCACGTCCTTCCGCCGGCCGGTCAGCACACCGCCCGTCCACGACGCCCGCCGACCGAAACATCCCGTTTCGACCCGCCACACCGTAGCCGTCACGGGACGCACACCCCCCGCCGCCGCGCCCCCGGGCCTCCCTGGGACCCGGCAGGTCCGCCCCGCAGGGGCGTCAGCCGCACCGCACGACCCGCGTCGCGAACCCGCCCCCCCCTGACTCGGGGCATCCGGCCGTCAGGCCGCGTCCCCGCCCGTACCGCAACGCGCCCTGCCAGCAGCGCCCCCGGCCCGCACCGGACCACCGGTGCGGGCC
>NZ_JBHWZH010000019.1:0-60626 GCF_042728285.1 Streptomyces sp. NPDC060194
CCCCCGCACGTGCCACCGCGTGCGGGGGTCGCCCCTTCCTCCGGCTCCGGCGCCGCCCATGCGCCGGTCCGGAACGCCGCCCGGCCGGCGGCCGTCACTCCCCGGCCCGCGGCACGCCCCGTGCTCCGGGCCCGCGAACGGACCCGGTCGTCCGGTACGTACCCGGTGACGGGGCGTCATCCACCTGCTACGCACGAGTAGATGTGCCGGTTGTCAAGGGCGAGTTGACGCCACATCAGGGACACATGAGCCGAACGACGCGACAGCGGAACCGAGTTGCCCGAGGGGCGCCCGCGCGGGGCGTCAGGGGATGACGACGACCGGCCGCCGCGCGCGGCGGGCGAGCCGACCGGCGACCGAGCCGAAGATGCGCCCGACGATCCCCTGCGTGGAGCCGACGACGATCGCGTCGGCCGCGTACTCCCGGCCGACCTCCTCCAGCTCGTGGCAGATGTCGCCGCCACGCTCGACGAGGATCCACGGCACCTCGGCGAGGTAGTCCGCGCAGGCCAGCTCCAGACCGAGCACCTCGGTGCGGTGGTCGGGGACGTCGACGAACACGGGCGGCTCGCAGCCGGCCCACACGGTGGTGGGGAGCCGGTTGGCGACGTGCACGATGATCAGGCCGGAGCCGGAGCGCACGGCCATGCCGATGGCGTAGGCGAGGGCGCGCTCGCTGGAGGTCGAACCGTCGAAGCCGACGACGACGCCGTGCCGGAAGGCAGGGTCGCAGGAGTGGCGCGTCTGTTCCGCCGCGAGGGGGTCGCCCGAGGGATCGGCGACCTGCCTGCGGTCCGCGGGTTCAGGGAGTTCGTGACCGGCCATGGGTGTCTCGGCTGAAGAAGATCCTCTGTGAAGGAGCGACTGACGGCTCTGGCGCCGATCGAGCTGTGTCCGGGAATCACCTTCCCGAGCCCGTACCCCAAGGGTACGGCGACACCTCTCTCCTGCCCAGTGCCCGCCGCCCTACGCGGCGTTCCGGAAGCATGCACGAAGGACCCCGGTATGGCAACGGTCGCTGCCCCTTACAGCCGCTTGCCCGATCCGTCCCGGAGCGGGCGGTCCCGGCGGCCCGGATTCCCGGTGGGAGACGGCCGCAGGGGTGCGGCCGGGTGATCATGCGGCGGACGGGCGCGACCGCCGTTCCCGAACAGTGTCCCGAAGGTGTTCTGCCCGTTATGCCCGCCGGACAGTCGAAGCCACAGGGAGCCCACGTGTCCGGAACACCCCTCTTCCCCGCCCCCGCCTCCTCCCCCTCGCCCGCCCCCGGCGCCGGCGTGTCGGAACCGGTCGAATCGTCGGCCGCCCCCGCGGCCGTCCCTCCGCAGAGCCGGCGCCCCGCCGCCCCGGCCGCGGTCCCGGCGGGCGGGCCCGCCCCCGCCGAGGCCGCCTCGGACGTGGTCCGCTGGGGCGCGTTCTCGTGCGCGGTCGTGCCCGTCGTCCTCGTCGTGCTCGGCACCTCGACGCCCGGCGCGCTGGGGACCGCGCTGTGCCTCGCCGCGGTCACCGGCGGCTGCCGCGTCCTGCTGCGCCGGTCCGAACGGGCCCGGGTCCTGGCCGCCGCCGAGGCCCGCCGGCAGCCGCACCGGGGGCGGCACCAGCGCAGCGGCACGGGGGCGCACAGGGGTCGCGCCGAGTCGAACGGGGGAGCACACGGCGCATGACCGGATCCCGCAGGTGAGCCCGGCCCTTTTCGGCCAACTTCTCATCGGCGCGCCGCCTTTGGCCAAAGGTTGACCCAACCCCCCTCCGACCAGCGCGGAAAGCGCTCTCGGAAGGCGCTGTGGCCTACGGAGAAGGGCCCCGGGACAGAGGCCTACTTCCCACCGGGGACGAGGGGTGCGACGCTTCGTGATCGAAAGCTTCACGCCACGTTGCCATGTCGACATAGCGCCGGGTGCTCAACTGGTCACAACGGCAGGGTCGGACGCAGTAGATTCGATCATGACTGTCCAGGCGGGGGACACGTGTGGGACCGACCGACTGCGACGAGGAGCAGTGTGCACCGACCGACGGTCCGACGCGTACCGGGAGCCGCGACCACCGAGGGGGACTCAGCGCCATGAGCCGGTCCAACGACGCCGCCGACACCACGACCGGGCCGGGGTCCGCGCCCCCGGCGGCCAACCCGGCCGCACCCGAAGCCACCCGGAAGCTGTCGGGCCGGCGCCGCCGCGAGGTCGTCGCCGTCCTGCTCTTCGGCGGCGGCCCCATCTTCGAGAGCTCCATCCCGCTCTCCGTCTTCGGCATCGACCGGCAGGACGCGGGCGTCCCCCGCTACCGGCTCCTCGTCTGCGCGGGCGAGGAGGGGCCGCTGCGCACCACCGGCAACCTCGAGCTCACCGCCCCGCACGGCCTGGAGGCCGTCGGCCGGGCCGGCACCATCGTGGTGCCCGCCTGGCGCTCCATCACCGCCGAACCGCCCACCGACGCGCTCGCCGCGCTGCGCCGCGCCCACGAGGAGGGCGCGAGGATCGTCGGCCTGTGCACCGGCGCGTTCGTGCTCGCCGCCGCGGGCCTCCTCGACGGCCGCCCGGCGACCACCCACTGGATGTACGCGCCCACCCTCGCCAAGCGCTACCCGCAGGTCCACGTCGACCCGCGCGAGCTGTTCGTCGACGACGGCGACGTGCTCACCAGCGCCGGTACCGCGGCCGGCATCGACCTGTGCCTGCACATCGTGCGCACGGACCACGGCTCGGAGGCGGCCGGGGCGCTCGCCCGGCGTCTGGTGGTGCCCGCGCGCCGCTCCGGCGGCCAGGAGCGCTACCTGGACCGCTCTTTACCGGAGGAGATCGGCGCCGACCCGCTCGCCGAGGTCGTCGCCTGGGCCCTGGAGCACCTGCACGAGCAGTTCGACGTCGAGACGCTCGCCGCGCGCGCGTACATGAGCCGGCGGACCTTCGACCGGCGCTTCCGGTCGCTGACCGGCAGCGCGCCGCTGCAGTGGCTGATCACCCAGCGGGTGCTGCAGGCGCAGCGGCTCCTGGAGACGTCCGACTACTCCGTGGACGAGGTCGCGGGCCGGTGCGGCTTCCGCTCGCCGGTGGCGCTGCGGGGGCACTTCCGGCGGCAGCTGGGGTCCTCCCCGGCCGCGTACCGGGCCGCCTACCGCTCGCGGTCACAGTCCGAGGGGCGGCCGCCGCGCGAGCTGCGCGACGAGGCGGTGCTCCCGTCCCAGCTGCGCCGCGCCGCCGCGGCCCTCACCGGCGCCTCCGCCCCCGACCCGGGCAAGCCCGCCTCGGACGTCTACGCCCCGGGCCGGCGCGCCTAGGGCCCGCCGTCCGGGGGGCGTGCCGGGCGCCGGGCGGGACGCGGACCTCCCCGCCCGGCGGGCCTCACCGTAGGGTGAGGGCATGAACGATCGTCTGGTGTGGATCGACTGCGAGATGACCGGGCTCTCGCTGACGGAGGACGCACTCATCGAGGTGGCCGCGCTGGTCACCGACTCGGAGCTCAACGTCCTCGGCGACGGGGTCGACGTCGTGGTCCGGCCGCCGCAGGAGGCGCTGGAGACGATGCCGGAGGTGGTGCGGGCCATGCACACGTCCTCCGGCCTCCTGGAGGAGCTGGCGGCGGGCACCACGCTCGCCGACGCGGAGGCGCAGGTGCTCGCCTACGTCCGCGAGCACGTCAAGGAGCCGGGCAAGGCCCCGCTGTGCGGGAACTCCGTCGGCACCGACCGCGGCTTCCTCGCCCGCGACATGCCGGCCCTGGAGCAGCACCTGCACTACCGCATCGTCGACGTCTCCTCCGTCAAGGAGCTGGCCCGCCGCTGGTTCCCGCGGGCGTACTACAACGCGCCGGCCAAGAGCGGGAACCACCGGGCGCTGGCCGACATCCGCGAGTCCATCGCGGAGCTGCGCTACTACCGCGAGGCCGTCTTCGTCCCCCAGCCGGGGCCCGACTCCGACACCGCGCGCGAGATCTCCGCCCGCCACGTCCTGCCCCCGGCGTAACCCCCCGCCCACCTCGCCCGCCCCGGCCCCGAGCCCCCGCCCAAACCCGGGAGCGAGCACCCTCAAACACCCTGTACACTTTTTCTCGGCCGGTCGGTGAAACGACCGGGCGACACGGTGGGTATAGCTCAGCTGGTAGAGCACCTGGTTGTGGTCCAGGATGTCGCGGGTTCAAGTCCCGTTACTCACCCTTATTGATCAAGGCCCGACCTGCACAGACAGGTCGGGCCTTGATAGTTCCCAGTCGAGCGGGAACATCACGGGAACAAAGCACCCTCCACGGAACCCTCTCGCGCCGTATCGTCCAGCCATGGCGAGCATCGTTCCCCGCCCACGGAAGTCGGGCGAGATCACCTATCAAGTGAAGTGGCGCCAGGACGGCGAGTGGCAGGGCGAGAAGTTCGGCGACCCGGACCCCGAGATCGGCCGACAGCAGGCAGAGCAGTTCCAGGCCCTCGTCGAGGCACACGGGAACCGCTGGCCGCACGGCTGGGTCAAGGGCCACGGCTTCGTAGAACCCGACACCGACCCCAACGACCCCCTCCTGACGGACTTCGCCACCCGCTACGTCGACCGCCTCACCGGCATCGACGAACGCACCCGCGAGGACTACCACCGCGAGATCCGCATCCACTTCGCGCTGCTTCAGCACACCCGAACAGACGGCGCCGTCAGGCCGGCCACGATCGGGAACCTGACCCAGGACGACGTCACCGACTGGGTGCGCATCGAGGAGGCCGGCGAGAGGAACCCCGACGATCCCGAGGGATGGCTCCGGCGCCCCGCGGACCCCAAGAGCATCGCGAACCGCCATGGGCTGCTCTACTGCATCGTCCAGTCCGCCATCGAGGCCTCGCCGCAGCTCCGTACCGCGAACTGCTGTAGCCGTACGCGGCTCCCCCGCGCGGACAACGAGATCCAGGAAGAGATGTGCTTCCTGGAGCGCGAGGAGTACCAGCGCATCGCAGCCGAGCTCACCGACCCCGACGCGCGGGATCTCGCCGACTGGCTCGTGGGCACCGGCATGCGCTGGAGCGAAGCCACGGCCCTCCGTATCAGCGACCTGTCCCTGAACACCGACCGGCCGACCGTAAGCGTCCAGCGGGCCTGGAAGAAGGCCAAGACGGGCACGCCCGGAGGCGCCTTCTACCTCGGCCCCCCGAAGACGAAGAAGGCGCGTCGCCTGCTACGCCTGTCCTCTGCGCAGGTCGACATGGCACGGCGCCTCAGTACCGGCCGCCGCCATGACGACTACCTGTTCCGGGCCGCGAAGGGCGGGCCCTGGAAGCACGCGAACTTCTACAACAGGAAGTGGAAGCCGGCGGTGGCGGCCGCGGTCGCGAAGGGCTTCCCGAAGGCTCCCCGGCTGCACGACCTTCGCCACACCCACGTGTCCTGGCTGATCGCCGCTCGCATCCCGCTGCCGGCCATTCAGGTGCGGCTGGGGCACGAGAGCATTCAGACGACGGTGGACCGGTACGGGCACCTGGTGCAAGGCCTGGACGACGACATCGCGACTGCCGTCGAGGCGGCCATGGGCGCCCCGGCGCCGACTGTCGTGGGGCTTCGTCCAGTCGCGTCAGCCTGACTAGGGGCTGGCTGTACCGGGCCAGTTCTGTACCCACTTGCCGCTGGCGACGATGTGGTTCAGGTACTCGGTCATCTCGCGGGCGCACTGCTCGCTCATCTGCCCGGCGGCGATGAGCCACACGAAACGGCCGTCCTCTTCTGCGGGGAGGACGGCTCTGCCCCCGGGGAGGCGTGGGACGATCTTCATGTCGAACTCGGCCGACGGCCGTTTTTCGGGTGCCACTGGTTGAGCCCCCTTGCATGGCACTGTCGCAGCTACCACGCGTGCGGGCATGCTGCTGGCTTCGATCCGGTCACGCCCCCCAGGCGGATCATCGACTGTGCCACAGCGATCACGCTGTGACCAGAGTGGAACGTGAAGTAGTCGAAAGTAGTACTAGCTAGAGGCTTACCCCGGGTTACTACTGGTACTCGCTCCATGGCGACGCCCGCGGCCCCGAACGTAGATCTCGACGAGCTGGTCAACTTCCGCCACCTCGGCGTCGTCCAGCTCGTCGATGCGCGCCACGAGAGCGCGAGCGCTGCGGTTTCCGGTCCAGCGCTCGCTGATCAACCCGAGGTACTGCGCCGCCGCGGCCCGCTGGAGCGCGATCATCGGCAAGTCCAGGGCGGCTGCGAGCGCGCGCAATTCCGCCTCTCCCGGCGCCTTCGCCATGCGTCCCTTGACCAGGTTCTCGACCGTCCCTCGGCCGTAGACCGGGCCACGCTCCGGGTCGTCCGGGTCCACGCACCTCTCGGCCAGGGTCCGGATGCTCATGTCGAGCTGACGCAGCCGGTCGCGCACCAGGTCAGACAGGTCCGTTCTGTCGGTCCGCTCGTCGGCCGTCATCGCTCTCTTCCCAGGTCGCTTGCGTCGGTCGTTGTCCATGTTTCCTCTGGGGCGTCACTGGCATATGCCCTGATCAAGAGCCCAGGTCACCCGTTCCGCTTGGGCACAGTGTCCAGGTTAGTAGGCCACCACCGCCACCCCGCGCCGCGACCTTGACCGAATCGAGGCACGCCGGACGCCCAAGAATCTGGACACGGCGTCCAGGAATGTGCCATGCTCAAGGCGTCCAAGAACTTGGCCATTACGACCAAGGAAGGAGGCCACCGCATGTCCGCACCCCGATACCGCCTGCTCAAGCCCGAACTGCTCCGCGAGCTCATGACCCGCACCGGCGAAGGCACCGCCGTCACCGGCCGCGACCTCGCCCGCATCGTCGGCGTGCCCCACGGCACCGTCGACGCGCTCCTCAACGGCCGAACCGCGACCCAGCCAGCCAACGTCGCCCACCGCATCAGCCGGGCGATCGGCGTCGACACGCTCATCCTGTGGGCACCGACCGGGCGCGCCGTCGCAGGCGACGACCCGGCCGTCACCCACCTCCGTACCGCGGTGCCCGCGTGACCGCCCGCCACACCTACCCGGAGGCGGCCGCGATCCTCCGCGTCAAGGAGACGTGGCTCCGCCGCCACATCAAGCAGCTTCCGCACTCCAAGAAGGGCCGCGAGGTCACGTTCTCGGATCAGGACCTCGACCGGATCGACGCCCTGCACCACCACGAGCCGACGACGGCCCAGCCGGTCGCCGTGCCCTCGCCCTCCGCGGGCGAGCACCCGCTGGCGAATCTGCGCCCCCTCGGCGCCCGCCGCGCTGCCCGCGTCAGCTGATCCACCAACGCCGAGGGGCCGCCCGACTTCCCGGCCGGCGACCCCTACGACTCGGCAACCCCGAACCACAACGAAAGGGATCACCGTGAGCATCACCCTACCCACCAGCCTCCCCAGCGGAGACAGGCGCCCGGTCCTGGTGACCGGCATCAAGACCCCCGCCCCGACGACGGTGTCGGGCGTGTTCCGGGCCGCGGCCCGCCTGCTCGCCGCGAACGGGCACTACCAGGGCGACTACCTGCCCGACCCGTTCGACCGCCGCACGAGCACCCCGCACGCGTCCCGGCCGCTGTCGATCGTTGCCGCGCTCCGCTGCGTGACGACCGGCGACCCGCACCAGTCGTCGCCGCTCGCCGACCGGGCCCTGTCCGCGCTCGCCCCGCGCCTGGAGGTCAACGGGGAGGGCCCGTTCTGGGGCGACCTCTTCTCGCTGGAGTTCCACGTCGCCGCGTGGGGTGACATCGACGGCCGTACGACGGAGTCGGCTGCCGGGGTGCTCTACGCGGCAGCGGACGCCTGCGAGGTGACGGCATGACGGCCTCGTCTTCGGTCGCCGCGGGCGCCCGTGCCGCGATCAACGCGGAGTGGTCGGGCAACCCGCCGTACGAGATGGCGTCGCAGGCGGTGGCCGCGCTGATCCGCGAGGGCCGCCTCGTGGGGGCAGGTCAGGCGTTGGAGCTGGCCCGGCTTGAGGCGCTGGTCGCCGACCTGGCCGCGCTGCTGCCGACGGCACCGCCGCCCGCGGTGATGGGCGGCGAGGGCCCCCGGCTGCGCGCCGAGTGGGCGGTGTGGGAGCAGGTCGCGGCGGTGCTGCGGGTGCCCATGCCGAAGGCGGTCCCGGTGCGGGAGCCGCGGCGGGTGCACTCGGTGCGGTCGCTGCGAGAGCTGATGGCCCGGCAGGCGGGTGAGCCCGAGTGACCGCACTGACCTTCCTCTCCCTGCTGTCGGTCCTCGCCGTCGGTGAGCTCGCGGTGACGTGCGCGCTCGGCTTCGAGGACACCCGCTACCACCTCTCCCACGGGGGTACCTCATGACCTCGAACAAGCCTCAGCTCTCCGCCGAGCTGCGCGCCGACGACCTCGCCGGCGTCCTTCGCGTCGACCAGATCCGGCACGACACGCTCGTCTCCCTCGTCGCGACGTGGGGTGAGCCCGACGCCCGCGACGAGGTGATCGACGCGCTGGACCGGCTCGCCGAGGCGGTGCAGTCGCCGCGGGACGAGCACGAGCTCGACGCGCTGGTTGAGGCGGTCGACGGGGCGGCGGCGATGGACTACGCGCAGACCGAGGTGCGTCTGCTGGACGCGCTGCGCCTGCGGTCGGAGCTGGACGCCGTGATCCGTGTCTTGGCCCGGCGCAACCCGGCCGCCGCTGAGGAGCGTGCGTCGTGACCGAGCCCATGACCGTGCAGGCCGCGCTGACCCGCCTGCGCCAGTACGAGGAGCGCCCCTCCCCGACGTGGTCCACCGCGTCCTACGGCGGCGGTGCGGCTGAGTCCGCGCTCGTCGACATCGCCCGGACGCTGGCCGCCGAGGTCGAGCGCCTGCACGCCGAGAAGGCCACCCCGCTGCCCGGGGCGAAGGCCACCCGGCGCGAGCAGCTCCTCGCCGCGATCCAGACCGAGGGCGGCGGGTGGACCCCGAAGCGGGCCCTCGCCTTCTACCAGCGGCTCGGCGCCGACGTGTCGAAGCAGAGCACGGCGAAGGCCGACCTGATCGCGCTCGTCGCCTCCGGGGACCTCCGCGTCCACGACGTGACGACGAAGGACGGCGAGTTGGCCCGGCGCACGTACCGGCTCGTCGCCCGCGCCCGCCGAGGTGACGCCGCATGAGCCGCCGCGCGTACCTCCTCGCCGCCATACAGGCCGACGGCCGCCCCCTCACCGCCGCAGGCGCGGTCGACCTGATGGACGGCTCCCCGTGGCCCACGACCGGCCGCCGCACGGTGCAGAAGGACCTCCGGGCGTTCGCCGCCCGCGGGCTCCTCGCCCCGGTCGACGCCGCCGGCCGCCGCACCTACCACCCCACGACACCGGACGGAGACGCCTGATGGCCGTCGACCTCACCCACAGGCCCCAGCGCCCCACCACCACGCAGCCCGAGCCCGGGCCCGGCTTCGTGTTCGTCTACCGGGCCGCGTACCTCAGCATCCCCCTCGGCACCTACACCACCCAGGCCGCGGCGCGCGCCCACTGCGAGGCCGACGCCCTGAACCAGCGCCCCGACTGGAAGGCGGGCTCGTTCGACTGGCTCGGCGACCCCTCCGAGCCGGACGACCCGTACGAGCTGACGATCACCCGGGGCGGCGACGAGGACGTGACCGGGCACACGGTCACCCGCATCACCGTCGCCACCGCCTACGACCCGAAGGCGGACGCCTGATGGAAACCACCAAGCGCGGCCGCCCCCTCGGTATTCGCCCGTCGAACGACGTCGAGCGGGTCCTCGGACAGATCGCCCGCGGCGAGATCAGCGCCGGCCGGACCGCCGCACGGACCATCGCCGGCCGCCACGAGGCCGCCTACGGCGACGTCTGGGCCCGCCCCACCGATATCTGGGCCGCCCCCGCCGAGGTGTGGGCCGACCCGGACACCGCGTTCGCCGACGGGGTCACCGACCTCACCACCAGGAAGGACGTGCGCCCGTGAGCGCCGAACTCGTCAAGCACCAGCCCACCCCCTCCGCCTCCCTCCCCGAGAAGATGCAGTACGCCAAGGCCCTCGCCGAGTCCGGCATGCTGCCCGGCCAGTACCGCAAGCAGCCCGCCAACCTCCTCTACGCCCTGGAGTACGCGGAGTCCCTCAACCTCCACCCCATGGCCGCGATCACCGGCATCCACGTCATCGAGGGCAAGCCGTCCGCGTCGTCCGCGCTGATCTCCGCGCTGGTGCGGCGCGCCGGCCACAAGCTCCGGGTCCGGGGCAACGACCAGGAGGCCGTCGCGCAGATCGTCCGCTCCGACGACCCGGACTTCACGTTCGAGGCGCGGTGGACGATGGCCCGCGCCGAGCAGGCCGGCCTCGCCCGCAAGGCGGTGTGGAAGAACTACCCGGCCGCGATGCTCAAGGCCCGCGCGATCACCGAGGTCGCCCGCGACGCCTGCGAGGAAGCGCTGTCGGGGATGCACTACACCCCGGAGGAGCTGGGGGCGAACGTCAACGCCGACGGCGAGGTCATCGAGGCGGACGTGCAGCAGCTGCGCCGGGTGCAGCCGGGCGAGAGCGACCCGTGGGCGGCGCCCGCGCCGGGCGGGGACGGGATCACGCCGGAGCAGAGCATCGCCGACGTCGCGGGCACCACGACCAATCAGGCGTTGGTGAAGGAGCAGTACCGGCAGGCCGCGCGCGCCGGGCTGCTCGCCGCGACGGTGAAGGTCGGCGACGAGTCGACGGAGCTGGGGGCGTACCTGATCGCCCGCGGCAAGGAGCTCGCCTCGCCCACCGGCGACGACGAGCAGCAGGACGAGGGTGAGGTCGTAGAGGCCGAGGTCGTCGAGCCCGGCGTCACCGACTCCGTGGCCGAGGCGCAGGCCGCCGAGGCCGAGCTGCGCGCCGCCGCCGAGAAGGCCGGACTCACCGAGCTGGACGCCGAGTTCGAGCGGTCGTACGGGCTGCCCATCAGCGAGGCCGGCGCGACGGACCTGCGGGCCATGACCGCGATCCTCACCGGCACCGCCGCCTGACCCGAGCACGTTCCGGGGCCGCCCCTGCCCGAAACGGGGGCGGCCCCGCCATCCAAGGAGACCACAGCACATGAGCCTGAAAGAGGCCGCGGCCCGCGAGGCCTACCTGAAGACCCTCCTCGACGTCGTCAACGACGCCTACAAGGCGGCGCGTACGGAGACGCAGGCGCTCCTCGACACGGCGGCGGAGGAGACCGGTGCCCGCCAGGTCGCCGCGAGCCTGCCCGACGGGGGCGACGTCGCGACGCTGAGCCTGTCGGCCGGCAGCGCGGAGGCCCGTGTCGTCGACGGCGAGGCGTTCACCGCGTGGGTGATCGAGCACTTCGGCACGGAGGTGGAGCGCCGGTTCGTCACCGAGGTGCGCGCGGCGTTCCGGGAGAAGGTCCTCGGCGCGCTGACGGCGTCCGGGGGGACGGACTGGCCGGACCCGGAGACGGGGGTCATCCACGAGGTGCCGGGGGTGCAGATTGCTCCGGCGCGGGCGCGGACGCACTCCCTGCGCTTCAAGAAGGACGGCCGGGACCAGGTGATGGCGGCCTGGCGCGAGGGGCGCCTCGCCGCGGTCGCCCTGCCGCAGCTCACCGCCGGAGGTGCGGCGTGAGCGCGGAGATCGCACGTGTCCCGTTCCTGGCTGGTCACATCGAGACGGTGCTCGTCGATGGGGAGCCGCGCGTCATCGTCCGGCCCACCCTCGCCTCGATGGGGCTCGACGCAGACAGCCAGATGAAGAAGCTACGTCGGAAGTCCTGGGCAACCACGGTCATGACGACCGTGGTTGCTGATGACGGCAAGGCGCGCGAGATGGCCACCGTCGACCTCGACACGTGGTCCATGCTGCTGGCGAACATCGACGAGCAGCGGGTGTCCGAGGCGGCGCGCCCCCTCGTCATCGAGTACCAGAAGAAGAGCGCCCGCGCGCTTCGCGAGTTCTGGACGCAGGGCGGCTCGGTGAACCCAGCCGCGACCCGCGAGCAGGTGGCCGACCTCCGTGAACGGCTCGACGGCGTCGACCGGGCCCGGCTCGCGCAGGAGCGGCTCTCCGCGATGGGCGTCGCGAAGCAGTTCGGCCTCGTCAACGACTCCTACGTGCAGGCCATGGCGCGCACCGAGCTGGCGCGGATGAACGGCGAGGAGCCGGACGTCGACCCCGCCGACATCACGATCACGTGCGACGAGTTCCTCACCGAGCGCGGCGTGACCGGGGCCGCCCTCCGCTCGGCGCGCACCCGCCTCGGGAAGACCGTCGCCACCCTCTACCGGGCGCGGTACGACCGGGCGCCGCAGTCCATCAAGCGGCCGATCGACGGCGTTCACCGCGACGTGAAGGTGTACACGCACCGGGACATCGACCTGTTCGAGAAGGCGTGGGCGGAGCTTGGCCGGCACTACGACGTGCAGACCGCGATCGGTGGTGCGGCGTGATGTTCGTATCCCGACGCAGGTACCGCGACCTGGCCGAGGCGTACCGGCAGATGATCCGCAAGCGCAACGCGGCGGCCGCCAGCGCGGCCGCGTACAAGGGGAACTGGCACCGCGTGCTCGGCCGCCTCGGGGAGGCCGCCGCGGCCGTCGACCGGGTCCGGGCCCGCAACGAGGAGTTGCAGCGCCGCCTCGACGGGCGGGAGGACGCCTCGGACGAGGTGCGCCGCCTCCGGGCCCGGGCCGTCGAGCTGGAGACGCAGCTCACGGCCGCGCTCAAGACGCCGCCGCTGGCGCCGGACGCTCGCGAGATCGCCCGCCGCCTGGCCCGGTCCGAGGACGCGCGCCGGCACCTGGACGAGCAGCTGCGTGCCCTCCAGCTCTGCAACGAGCACCAGGCCGCCGAGCTGCTGGACCGGGCGACGGGGGTGGCGTCGTGAAGCAGCTCCTCGCCCTCATCCGGCCGCGCGAACAGCGCCCGGCGACGCCCCCGGCCCACCCGACACCCCTCGACGAGGCCACCCTCCGCGCCGCGCTCGCCACCGGACAGGCCGAGGCGAACACCACCGCCCGCTGCAACACGTGCGAGCGGCGCTCCTACCAGGCCGTGCACGCCGACGGGTCCCGCACCTGCTGGACCTGCTACGAGACCACCGCAGGTGACCAGTGACCACACCGACCCTGTTCGAGCAGACCCCCGCCGCCCCGGCCCTCGCGCCGGCGGCGGGGGCCCGCCCCCTCGTCATCGGCCTTGACGTCGCGATGAGTCTCTCCGGAGTCGCCGGAGCCGGATGGACCGACCACGTCCGCTGCTCCGCGACCAACCAGCACGCCCGCTTCGCCGCCCAGCTCGACGGGCTCGCGTCGTTCTACCGCCACGCCGACTACGTCCTCATCGAGGGCGCCGCCTACTCGAAGAACAACCAGGGGGCCGACGCCCTCGCCGCGATGCGGTGGATGGTCCGCCACGACCTGTGGAAGCGGAGCATCCCCTACACGGTGATCACCCCGTCGAAGCGGATCACCTACGCGACCGGCAGCACCGTCCACTACGACGAGACCGGTGCCCGCCTCAAGGGCGACGCGCTCAAGGCCCTCGTCCGGGCAGCCGTCGCCGAACGGTACGGCGTCCTCACCGAGGGCCGGGCGAAGTACGACGAGGCGGACGCCTACGTCCTCCTCGCGATGGGCTACGACCACCTCGGCCACCCGCTCGCGGACGTGCCGCCCTCGCACTCCCGGGCCCTGGCCGGCTGCGACTGGACCGCGTTCGACAAGGCGGTGGCCCGGTGAGGATCTTCCGCCACGACCAGGCTCCCGACTTCACCGACCTCTTCTGCGGCCTCGGCGGCTCCACCCAGGGCCTCAGCGAAGCCGGGATGACCCCGCGCCTCGCCATGAACCACAACGGCATCCAGGTCGCCGCCCACGCCGCCAACCACCCCGACTGCGAGCACCTCGTCGAGGACATCAACGCCTTCGACAAGCGCAGCCTGCCCAGCACCCGCGTCCTGTGGGGATCCCCGATCTGCACCGAGATCAGCCCGGCCGGCGGCCGCAAGCGCACCCGCGGGCAGATCGCGCTCCTCGACGAGGACGGCAACCTCAGCGACGGGCAGCCGGAGTTCACCCGCACCCGGGCCACCGCGCTCGACATCATCGCGGCGACCGAGGTCCACCGCTACGACGTCATCATCTGCGAGAACGTCCCGGAGTTCTTCCTCGACTGGGAGCTCTTCGACTGGTGGGTCAACGGTTTCAAGATCCTCCGCTACAACCACCAGATCGTCTGTGCCAGCAGCGCCCACCTCGGTGACGAGGACAACAAGAAGGCCCCGCAGAACCGCCCCCGCGGGTACGTGGTCTTCACCCGGGAGGGCATCCCCCTGCCCGACCTGGAGGTCCGCCCCGCCGCGCTCTGCCCCGGCTGCGGGCCGGTCCAGGCGCGGCAGGTGTGGCGCAACCCGCGCCGTCGGAAGATGGGCAGCTGGGGCGTCCAGTACGACTACCGCTGCCCCGACACCCGGTGCGGGTTCATCCTCGACCCCACCGTCCGGCCCATCGGTGACGTCATCGACTGGTCGGCCCCCGGCACCCGCATCGGCGACGGCCGCCCGGACCGCAAGCGGTTCACCCCCTACGCCGCGTCGACCCGTGAGCGCGTCGCGGCAGGGCTGGCGAAGTTCGGGCACGACCCGCACGTCACGATGCTCCGCAAGAACACCGCGTCGGTCGGCGTCGACAGCCCGGTCCCGACCGTGTCCGCGCAGGGCAAGCACCACGCGCTGATCGTCCCGAACGGCCGCAAGGGCGCCGTGCGCACCACGGCCGAGCCGCTCACCACGGTGGCGTGCAAGCCGCATCACAGCCTGGTGCGGCCGGCTCCGGACGTCGACGACTGCACGCTGCGGATGCTCAGCCCGCGCGAGCTGGCCTCGGCGCAGCGGTTCCCCGAGACGTACATCCTCCCGGCGGCCAGCCAGGAGGCGCAGATCCTCGGCATCGGCAACGCCGTCTCGGTGAACGCCGCCCGCTGGATCGCCGAGCGCGTGATGGCGGTGCTGACGTGACCGCCTCCGCGCGCACCGGGTGGCAGCTGCGCGCCGCCTGCGCCCAACTCGACAACCCCGACGCCATGTTCCCCGGCAGCAACACCGACCTCATCCGCGAGGCCCGCCGCGTCTGCCAGGACTGCCCGGTGCTCCTCGCCTGCCTCCGCACCGTCCTCCGTGACGAGCGCGGGAAGTCGGCGCAGGACCGGTGGGGCATCTACGCCGGCCTCACCCCCTCCCAGCGCGCCCGGACTGCCACCCGGCTCCGCGCGGAGGGACGGCTGTGATCCGGCGCGGCGGCCTCCAGGTCCGCGGGCTCGAGCGCGACCAGACCCCCGTCGCCGACCTCTACTGCCACCGCTGCCACACCCACCAGCGGGTCACCGGCCGCACGCGAGTCCAGGACTTCATGCGCGCGAACCCGCTCCTCGAACACCGAGCGCGCTGCTCGGCCCTCCAGAAGAAAGGCACCACCCCGTGACCGACATCAAGTTCGACAGCAAGGTCATCGAGGACGTCAAGGACTCCCTCGCCAAGCACACCGCCGACATGTTCCGCCAGCGCAAGGGCCGGTGGATGGCCGTCGTCGAGCTCGCCCACGTCGAGCGGAACGAGCCCGGCCCCGACGAGGACAAGGACCCCTCCGTCAAGGTCCGCATCGTCGCCATCGAGGTCGCCGGAGACGAGTTCACCGACGAGCGGCTCCGCGAACTCCAGCGGCAGCTGTACGTCACCCGGACGAAGGCTGGAACGCTCGACGAGGCCGCCGACGGGGTCCGCGCCGGGGACATCCTCCGCAACGGCTCGGGCCTGCTGGTCGGGTCGGACGCCTGATGGCCGCGCGCAGGTCGGGCAGCGCCGACTCCCGCTGCCCGACCTGCCGCGCACCCGTCATCCGCCAGTGGACCACCGGCGTCGCCGCCCTCCAGGTCACCGTCGACGCCACCCCGCAGCCGCTCACCCGCGAGCAGCAGGCCACCGCTCGCGGCCCGAACTCCCTCATCTGGTGCCTCCACCAGCCCCAGATCGGACCGCCCCGCATCCGCTGGACCGGCCGCTGGCACCCACCCGACTGCCCCCACCCCCACGTCGCCCAACACCGCTGCAAGCCCGCCGAGCCCACCACCCTCTTCTAGGAGCCCCGCACGTGGAGAACGTCCGCCCCTTCCCGCACGACCCGGCGGACCACGACGGCCTCAACTCCCGCGTCCCACACGACGCCGACGCCGAGACCCTCGTGGGCGGCGTCATCATGCACGACGCCGACGCCTACACCGAGTGCGCAAAGATCATCAAGCGGGACGACCTCTACCTCCACCCCGTCCGCCTCATCTGGGACGTCGTCGGCGGCATGGTCGCCGAGGGCAAGCAGCTCCACCCCGTCCTCGTCCGCGCCGAGATCGACCGCCTCGGCCGGCTCCGCGAAGTCGAGCACGGCCGGTTCATCGACCGCATCGGCATCGACGTCATCCCCGGCCTCATGGCCCCCTCCTTCGCCGAACGCATCCGCGAAGAAGCCCGCCTCCGCCGCCACCTCGAGCACGCCCGCACCGTCCAGGCCACCATCCTCGGCGGCACGGCCGACCCCGACGCACTCGACACCCTCACCACCAAGCACGCCGACTACGAAGCCGGCCGGAACCGTGCCGACGGCGGGCCCGCCCACCTCACCGGCGCCCTCCTCGACTGGAACCCGTTCTTCAACACGGACTTCGGGTCCGTGCAGCTCCTCCCCGGCAAGCTCATGGCGCCCGGCCAGCAGATCACCGTCGTCGGCGAGGGCAAGGCCGGCAAGAGCCTGCTCGTCCAGGAGTGGCTATGGCGCATGGCGACCGGGCAGTCCTTCCTGGGCGACCGCCCGCAGGCGCCGGTGCCCGTGCTGTACATCGACGCGGAGAACGGTCACCAGGACATCCAGGAGCGCTTCCTGTCCTACGGCGGCGGCCCGGGCCGCATGGGCCTGCTCTCCTACGCCAGCTTCCCGCCGATCCGCCCCCTCGACACCGCCGGCGGCGGCCAGGACCTCATGGCCATGGTCACCGAGTGCGAGGCCCAACTCGTCTGCCTCGACACCGTCTCCCGGTTCATCAGCGGCCCGGAGAACGACGCCGACACCTGGCTCGCCCTCTACCGCCACACCCTCCTGCCGCTCAAGCGCGCCGGCATCGCGTCCGTGCGCCTGGACCACATGGGCAAGGACGGCGAACGCGGCGCCCGCGGCTCCTCCGCGAAGACCCAGGACGTCGACCACGTCTGGGAGTTGCGCGCCCAGGGCGGCGGATCCCTCACCCTGCGCCGCACCCACACCCGCACCGGCATCGGCCCCGAGCAGTTCGCGATCGTCCGCCAGGCGCAGAAGGACGGCGACCGCTACCGGCCGGGCGGGACCCGCCACATCCTCATGGCCTACGAGCACCTGGAGCAGAACATCGTCGGCTCCGTCGAGTGGCTCATCACGAAGATCGACGGGCTCGGCCTGCCGAACGACGCCGGCAACCCGAGGACGATCACAGCGCTCGCCGGAGCCGGAATCAAGATCGGCAAGGACAAGATCGCCGCCGCCGTCCGGGAACGGAAAAACCGGGACAACTTGGGTTCCCCGAATGGGTTCCCCCAGACCTTCCCCGACGAGGTTCCCCGGGAAGGTTCCCCGGGAACCCCCGCGGAAAGCGAAAAACCCCAGGTCAACCATTACCCGGGAACCCCGCGGGAACCCCAGGGAACCCCCCCTTCCCCCCCTTCCCCCCCTCTAAGAGAGGGGAAGGGGGAGGGAAGCCCCGACCCGGCAGACACAGACACCCCCCTCTGCACCGTCTGCACCAAGCCCCTCCAGCCCTACCGGCACGAGCGCGGCTACGACACCCACCTCGGCTGCGACCCCACCACCGGCGGCAGCTACCCACCCGGAGACGACGCCGCCTGAGCGCCCATCCGGTTCCAGACGGCCCGCGCACAACACCTGTGCACATGTGCGAGAGGAGACGACCCACCGTGACGATCGCCGCGCTCCACCGGCTCCTCGACGAGATCGACCACCAAGGCGGCCCCGACGCCGCCCGCCACAACCGCCTCCACCTGGAAGGACCCGACCCCATGACCGAGACCCCCGCCCCGCCGGCCACCCAGGCCGTCCCCGTCGGCCAGCTCCTGAAGTGGGGCGACGACCACCCCGAGCAGGACGTCCGCGACCAGGCCGCCCGCGCCCGCGCCACCCTCCAGGGGCTGCGGCGCCGGTACGACGTCGACCAGGAGCTCACCGCGATGGCCGCCGAGCGAGCCGAGCTGGAGGAGCGCCTCGCCGCGATCCAGGCCCGCGAGAACGAGCTGGCCCCGCCGAAGCCGAAGCGGCGCGTAGCGGCCCACCTGGCGCGCGAGGTCCGGGAGTGGGCGCGCCAGCACGACGTCGACTGCCCGCCGACCGGCCGTGTCCCGCGGGCCGTCGTCGACGCCTGGCGGCAGGCCACCGCCGCCTGACCCCGCTGCGCCCCCACCTCCACCCCGAAAGGACCCAGATCATGATCCTCACCGCCTTCGATATCGCCCTCACCGCCCTCGGATTCACCCTCACCGTCTTCGGCCTCGCCGCCCTGTGGATCCGCCGCATCCCCGACCACCACAGCGACGCGCTCCTCGCCGCCGCGTGCCTGGCCTTCACCGCCCACGGCGTGCTCGACGACGAGGCGCTCCTCGCCGCCGTCAACGCGGCCTGCGCCGTCGCGTTCGCCTCCGCGTGGAACCGCGGACGCCACGCGCGCACCGAGCCGGCCGCCGCCTGACCCCGCCCCAACCACACCCCAAGCCCACGAAGGAGCCCCACCGCCATGACCGACCGCCTGACCGACAAGCAGCTCACCGCAATCGAAGCGCGCCCTTCTGTGGCCGACGTGCCCGACCTGGTCGCCGAGATCCGCGCCCTGCACGCCGACCGCAAGGCCCTGGAGCGGCTGCGTGCCGAGCTGGCCGCCCGCCCCGCCGAGGCGCACGTCCTTCGTCAGGCCGCCTTCGCCCTGGGCGATGACGTCCCTGCCGACGTCGAGGAGCAGCTGCTCGTCATGGCCAACCGGGCCGAGGCGAAGGCAGATGCCCGACCGTGGATCACCCGTCAGACCTCCTGACCGCCGCGCGCCCGCCCTGGCAGTCGACGTGCCGGGGCGGGCGCACCACCCAGCACACCACACACCCCCAGGAGGGGACATGCCCGACCGCCCGTACACCGACGACGACCTGATCGCCGAAGCCGCCCGGCAGCACGCCGGCCTGACCGAGGACCCGGACTTCATGGGCGTCGGCGAGCGGATGCAGAACTCGGAGATCGAGAGCCTCCTGCCGCCCGAGGAGGCCGACGGTGCGGAAGGCCCGCACTGGGACGACCTGCTCGACGAGGACGAGTTCGACGAGGCGCAGCGGAAGATCCACGACTTGGTCCTCGACGCCGCCGACACCTCCTTGTGGGCGGTCCAGCTCGGCGCGGACGGGCTGGAGCCGGACGAGGAGTACGCGCTCACCGTGAACCTCGGCGAGAAGGCCGGCGCGCGGATCCTCTTCGCGTTCGACCCCGACATGCCCGAGGACATGCGCACGGCGCTGGTGCAGGGCATCGGCGAGACCGTCCAGGCCGCCCTCGCCGCCGAACAGGCCGCCACCGCCTGACCCGCCCCTCGGGGGCCGCCGCCCGCGTCACCCCCGGGTGGCGGCCCCCACCACCCGAACCCCGAAGGAACACCATGACCGAGTCGACTGACCTGCGGACCGAGTGGAACGGCGAGCCCTGCCGCGCCCTCCGCGGCACCATCACCATCGCCGACGCACCCGAGTTCCCCGCCTACTGGGCCCGCCACCTCCTCGGCCTGCTCCGCCAGGTCGTCCAGGTCGAGTACGCCGGCCGCGTCTTCTACCTCGACGACGCCGACGGCCAGGGCTGGCACAAGGTCACCCACGGCGGCGGCCCCTACCTCCAGCACCGCAACGTCACCGCCGAACCGAACAGCTTCACCGCCTACCAGGAGCAGCCGTGAGCGCAGGCAAGGGGGCGTTCCGGCGGCTCGCCGCCGAACTCGCCGCCGCGACAACGCCGGCCCGCAGGGACGAACTCCTCGACGAGTGGGTCGACTACCGCGACCGCGCTACCGAGTACGACGCAGACCAGTGGGGCTTCAACACCGACCTGTGGTGCGCGAAGGAGCGCGCCGAGATGGACCGCCGAGCCGCCAAGGAGCAGGCATGAACGACCAGCCCATCCCGCCCGCGCCGGTCGTGCAGGCCGCCACCGGGCAGACGATCGACACCACCCCTGAGGACGACCGGAAGCGGCGGGACCAGTGGGGCGACCTCGTCCGCGCCTCGTGGCACGACCCGTTCGCGCTGACCACCGCAGTCATCGAGCGCGCGGACGCCGAGCAGGCCGAACTCCGCGCCCGCGCCGTCTTCTACGAGGACGCCCTCGCCCGGATGCGAGACCGTGCCGAAGTCGCGAAGGTTCGTGCCGATCGTGAGGCCGAAGCGCTCCGCACCCGCGTCGCCCGCGTCCAGGCCCTCGCCGCGGACATGGAGCAGCGCGGGCACTACGGCGACGCCAGCCTCCTCGAAGGGGCTCGGGCCATCCGCGCCGCCCTGGACGACACCGGGCAGGCCGCCGCCCGGGAGGGCACCCCGCCCACCGACCCGACCGGCCTCCGCGACAGCATCGCCGACGCGCTCATGGCCTGGGCCGAGGGCAACAACCGCCCGGAGTACGCGCGGGTGCGACGACCCGGCACGGTGGTGAAGAACGCGTACAGCCGCGCCGCCGCCGTGCTGGCCGTCCTCCCCGCCACCACCGACCGGGCCACGGTCCTCGCCGACGTCGAGCACGCGGTCCGGCAGGCCGGGGCCAACTGCACCTACAGCGCCGACTCCGGCTGCGACTTCTGCGGCGGGATCAACGCCGCGCTGGAGCAGATCCGCCGCTTGGCCGACGAGGCGCAGCTGGGTGCGGCGTGTACGGGCGAGTGCGACCCGATCACCGGCGCGTTCACACACCGTGCCGGATGCCCCGCCGACGTGCAGCGCCCGGACGGCGGGACCCCGCGGTGATCCTCCACGACGCCATCACCACCGCCGAGCAGGTGCTCCTCGCCGCGCTCGCCTGGGCGGCCGCCGCCGGGGTCGCCGCGACCACGGTCCTCGGCGCGCTCGCGGCCGGCGGCGTCCACCTCTACCGCACCCGGAAGTCGCGACCGTGACCGACCCGGCGCGCGTCCTCGGCGCCCTCACCGCAGGCGGGGCGGTGCTCCTCGGAGCGCTCCTCGCCTGCGCGGAGGGCCTCATCCACCGCTACCGCAACAGGAAGAGCAGGATGACCAACCACCAGCGCTGGCAGGCGTTCTTCTTCACCCTCGCCGCCGGCCAAGCCTTCGCCACCGTCTACCTCCTCGACAACGGGGCCTGGACCGCCGCCGCGATCACCGCCCTCCTCGGCCTGTGGACCGTGCAGCTCGCGTTCATGGAACAGGCCCGCCACCGGAAAGCAGTCGGGTACTGCTGCGGCACCTACGCCCACTCCGGGCACCTCGTCCACGCAGCACGCTGCCCCCGCGAACTCCAACTCGACGACCTCGTCCTCACGGCCGGCCCCTGCTGCCCCCTCCAAGCCGCCGCACCCGACCAGCCCCGACACTCCACCAACTGCCGGAACCGGAAGGACACCGCCGCATGAGCCCGGACCTGCGCGAGCCCAACTCGCACGAACTCGCCACCCTCACCCTCGTCGCCGCTGGCACCTCGAACCGAGACATCGCCGCCACCACCGGCCAATCCGGCGCCGCGGTCAAAGCCCAGCTCGCCCTCGTCCGCCGCAAGCTCGGCGCCCGGAACCGTGCGCACGCGGTCGCGATCGCGCTCCGGTCCGGGCTCATCGAACCCCCGGAGCCAGCAGTCGAGCGCCAGAGCAAGGCCGCCACGGCCTGAGCATGACGAAGGGGCACGCCCTCACGACCTCCCCAGGCCAGGCGCACCCCATCCGGTGCTCATCACGATACGCCCCACCCGGACCACGGAGCGCACGATGACCACCACCCGCACCACCACCGCCGACCACCTCGCCACCATCGCCCGCACCTGGCCCGACCTCCGCGAACACCTCGCCACCCCCACCCTCGTCGGCGGGTTCGGCAGGGGCATCCGCGCCTTCCTCGCCACGGTCGTCGACGACGAGCGCGCCGAGTACGACGCCCACCAACGCGCCCACCTCCGCAGCCTCGAACGCTCCACCGCCCAGCTCGGCGAGCGGCCGGTCCCGCTGAACCTGAGGGTCTTCCAGGCGATGCACGACATCGAGACCGCGCTCCTCGACACCGCCGACCAGATCGCCGCGGCGAACCAGCGCGCCGCCGTCGCCCCGGCCGGCCCGAACTGGCGCACCCTTACCGACGCCCCCGGCCGCCGCGAGTGGACGCCGGCCGACCGCGCCCGCCGCGACACCCTCGCCGCCCAGGACGCCACCGACCCCCAGCGCTGGCAGCTCCTCGGCCACCGCACCGCACCCCAGGCCGCGCTGTGGCTGTGCGCCCGCGTCCACGGGATCCGCTGGCCGGGCTCCGCGCTGTCCGACGAGCAGCACACCGCCGTCGCCCGGGTCGCGGCGAGCGCGGTGCACCGGATCGAGACCGTCCTCGACACCGACGACGAGCAGCACAAGGTCATCGAGCAGCCGTGCGCCTGTGGAGGACGCATCGAGATCACCGGCGGGGCCGGCACCCGGCCCGTCGCCCGTTGCCAGGCATGCCGGGCCATCTGGTCGGAGGCCGGGATCATCGCGTCCTGAGCAGCAGGAAGCCCCCGCCCGGGTGTCCGGTGCGGGGGCTCCGTCCTGCACGGGCTCAGGCTTCGGCCGGCCCGCCCTCCACGTCCTCGGCGAGGATCTGCCGCACCCGGCCGAAGCTGATGCCCATCTCCTTGGCGATCTCTCGGTACGTCATCCCGGTGTCGCTCATCGCCTGGACGACCTCTTTCCGCCGCAGCTTCCACTCCAGCAGAGCCGCGTCCTTCGCTGCGTCCAGCCGACGGGCCCGCTCCGCTAGCGGTGCATCGACCGCTACGGCAGCCATCGCTTCCCGCACGCGCCGCACCTCCTCCGACTGATCGCTCATGTCCGTACCTCTCCGAGCTGGGGAGGCGGGATCCTTCCGTGCCGCTTGTGCAGTCAGCCTACACGCGTGTAGCGTGACTACACAACGGCCCGGAGAACGCCTCCGACCGTGATGCAGAACGGCCCCGGCCGGCGCTCGCAACGCCACATGGCCGGGGCCAGACCCACCCGCAACCACTACGAAGAGGCAGGTCTTCGGTGAACCCTACCGATCAGCCCACCCCGCAGCCCACCCTCTCCCAGCCCGACGAGGCCCTCCGCCAGGCCCGCATCCGCTCCTTCTCGGCGCGCATGGACGCCGCCGGCCCCGACGAGTACCCGGCGTTCCTGGCCGAGTTCGTCGAGCTCACCACCGGTGGCGCCCAGTGAACGAGCAGCCCACCGACGCCGAGCAGGCCGCCACCCACCCCCACCAGGACGCGGCCGGCCTCCGGGCCTGCCGCGCCTGCGCCCCGCTCCGCCACCCCTCCCAGGCCACCACCCGCCGGGCCCTGGCCGCGCACCCCATCCCCCGCCAGGCAGGTGCCCGATGACCGAGCCCCAGCTCACCGAGGCCGAGCGGGTCGCCGCGCTCCAGCAGGAGGCCGCCGCCGAGTACGCGAGCGCGCAGGCCGCCCGCACCGCGCAGGACCACCGCGACGACGTCCACCTCCACGGCCCGGACGGCCACTGATGGGCCTCTTCTCGAAGCGCCGCGTCCCCGCCGACGAGCAGCGCTACCCCGGCTACCAGGTCTCCGAGCAGGAGTCCGCCCGCCGCCGCGCCGCCCACCGCCGCAGCATCACCCGCACCGCCCGGAAGGGCGACGACTGGCAGTACGGGCCCCGCGAGGGCGGCCCGCCCGGCTGGGTCCGCCGCCGCTGACCACCCACCGGCCGGGCCCATCACCAGGGCCCGGCCCCGTTCGTCCCCGAGAGGGCACCGTGAAGACCCGCACCGTCCGCCGTTCCCGGCTCGTCCCGCACACCGTCGACGGCCGCACCGAGATGGTCCTCGACCACTACGACGTCGAAGCCCCCACCCCGCCCCGCGACTGGGACCGCATCGTCCTCACCGCCGTCACCACCATCGCCGGACTCATCGGCGCCGCGTGCATCGTCTGGTCCACCGCATCCATCGGCGACCTCCTCGCCCGCGTCGTCACCCCGCCCGCCGCCTACGCCGCCGCGGTCGTCTTCGACCTGGCGTGGATCTCCTGCATGGCCCTGGAGTGGCTCGCCCGCTACGACCAGGCCCGCGCCCGCCTCCCGCGACGCGCCGGGTTCGCCGCGCTCGCCGTCGCCATGGGCGCCGTCGGCGTGCACGGCTGGCTGTCCGGATGGCTCGTCATCGGGGTCGTCGGCGCGCTCGTCTCCGGCCTCGCCAAGGGCCTGTGGACGGTCGTCCTCGCCCACCACGCCAAGCCCCTCGACGACCTGACGCAGCAGTGGGTCGACGCGCAGCGCGCCCGCGCCGGCGGCGAGCTCGCCATGGTGTCCGTCCGCCGCGAACTCGCCCGCGCCCGGGCCGCAGTCGACGCCGAGGAGGAGACCCTCCGGAGGACTCCGGACCCGACTCCGGACACTCCGGAGGACGAGGCGGACGCTCCGGAGACTCCGGAACTTCCCACCGTGTCCGGGCCGATGACCATTGCGGATGCCGTCCGGACGGCCTTGTCCTCCGGCATCAGCAACCCGGACGCGGTCCTCCGCTACGTCCGGAAGGTCGCCGACGCCAACGCCAAGGAGGAAAGCGTCCGCCGCACCCTCCGGGGTGCCCGGAGCGCGTCATGATCGAGCAGGGCGCCGACGAGCGCCGCGTGCAGCACCTCCTCCGCGCCCGCGGGGTCGGCCCGGACGCCCCGGACGACTGGTGGGACCGCCTGTACGACGAGGAGCCGGACCGCCGGTCGTCGCCCCGGATGCCGGACTGGTGGTCCACGAAGCGGCCCGCGCTCGGCGAGACGCCCGCGCCCGCGCCCGCGCCGACCGTCACCGTCGTCGAGCTCGACGAGGACGAGGAGCCCCCCGCGCCGTCCGTGTGGCAGGCGCAGCCCGACTACTACCCCCGCCCGCACGCGCCCGCCGTGATCGGCCGGGTGCAGGCCCGCGTCCACGCCGCGCCCGCCGCGATCAGCCCCCGCACCCGCGCCGGCCTCTACAACGCCAGCGCGGCCGGGGCCGGGTGGGCGCTCGGGCTCTACGACCAGTTCGCCTACGCGCTCGCCGACCTCGGCTCCGAGAGCATCAGCGGCGCCATCCTCCTCGGGGCCGTCGGCTCCCTCGCCATCGCCCACTTCTGGGACCGCCGCACCCGCCACTGGTGGCCCCCGCTCGCCTGGGCCTGCCGCATCCCCCTCGCCACCGCCCTCACCGCGCTCGCCCTCTGGGCACCCGCCGCCTGACCCAGGAGACACCCATGAGCACCATGACCCTGCTCGCCGCGGAGGCGATCTCCGTCGACGGCGGCCGGATCCTCGGCAGCGTCGGCGCCGGCGGCATCGCCACCGCCATCACGGTCGGCCTGATCGCGGGCATCCGCGAGCCCAAAGGTGCCGCCGCTGGGCCCGCCGGCGGGGCCCCGGGCGGAGGCGGGAAGAAGGGCCGCATCCGCCGGAAACTGACCAGCGATCAAGCCCAGTGGACGGGCGTCATCGCGGGCACCCTGTACATGGTCGCGGGGTCGCTCTGGACTGTCGGCGGCCAGGTGTCCGACGCCTTCGCGTCCGTCTTCACCGGCGGCGGGTTCGGCACAGCGGGCATGGGCGCCGTCGCCCTCCTCCTCGCCCTGATCATGTACTTCCGGGAGCTGACCCCCGGCAAGGCTGCAATCACCGGGATCGTCGCCGCCGGAGTCTGGGCGCAGGCGGGCGGCATCTGGGGGCTACCGGAGGCGCTGATCATCACCGGGGCCAACGCGATCGGATTCATCTGATGAAGATCACCAAGCGCCTGGGGGAGTCGCCCCCCATACGCGCGATCCGGCCGGTCCTCGCCACCCGCGGGGCCGGCCGCGCCCTCACCACCGGGAGCAGCATCCTCGCCCGCCGCGGTTGGGCCCGGCTCGGCGAGCACCTCAGCCCCCTGGAGCGCATCGGCGCCGTCGCGGGCGGCGGGTACGTCCTCGGGCACGTCGCGCTCAACGCCCCGGAGGTGACGCAGTTCGCCGCCCCCGGCGCCGCGCTCGCCTGGTGCGCGGCCGCGCTCGCCGTCGCCCCACCCGCCGAGCAGCCGGAGCAGCCCGACGAGCACCCCACCGCCACCCCCGCGCCGGCCGCCGAGGATGTCTTCGCCGCCACTCTCGACTGGGTCCGCGACCAGATCGGCGACCGCACCGGCGTCCACCTCGCCGACCTCCTCGCCCACGCCCACGCGCACGGCCTCCACACCGACCTCGACGTCCCCGCCCTCCGCGCCGCCCTCGGACGGTGGGGCATCCCCGTCCGCCAGCAACTCAAGGTAGGCGGGCGGAACCGGCCCGGCATCCACCGCGACGACCTCCCCTCGCCCCCGTCCCCCGACCCGGCCCCGGAGGCAGCTACCTCCGCCGCCTACCCGCCCTGACCTGCGCAACTACCCGCCTGCTACCTGCCATCTACCGGACGGACTACCGTGCACGCCTACGTCTACCGCTGCCCGCAGTGCCACGCTTCCAGCACGCCGGGCACCCGTGCCGAGGCCGCCGAGGCGCAGCGCGTGCACCGCGACAGCGTCCACGGCGGGCTCATCCCGCACGGCGACTTCCTCCAGCCCGTCGCCGGCCGCGCCGCCCGCGACCCGGAGACCCGCTACGTCAGCTCGTGCGCGGTCGGTGTCGGCCTGGTGCTCCTCGCCGTCGCGGAAGGCTGCGCCCGGGTGCTCGGCGGCTGAGACGATGACCGGCATGAGCGAGCGCCTCGTCACCCTGCACGGCGGCCCCCTCGACGGGATGACCACCCCCGTCGACCCGGACGACCCCGACCCGTGGGTGGCGATCATTGCGGACGGGTGCGCCCACCCCGGCGGCCGCAGCGTCTACGCCCCGGACCAGCACGGGGTGTGGCGGTGGCGGGAGGACATCCCGTGGGAGGCGATGTGAACCTCAACCACGCTTGACGTACCGGGTGATCGTCCCGCACCATGAGGCCAGTCCCGGCGTGCCCGGAAACAGAAGCCCCGCCACCGCGCGGGGCTCACGTGTGTCACAGCCCAGCAACACCCCCACGAGCGCACGCCCGCACGCAGGACGATGCTCCCCTCGTCCAACACGTCCCCGGGGGGACCATGCTTACCGTCAAGGGCCACAACGGCACCGTCCACTTCGACGGCCAGACCGTCCACATCGAACGCAGCGGCTTCTTCGCCCGAGCCACCGTAGGCGTCGGCGAGAAACGCATCCCCATCCACTCGATCAACGCCGTCCAGTGGAAGAACGCCGGCTTCTCCTACGGCTTCATCCAGTTCACCGTCAGCGGCGGCACCGAACGGCGCAGCAAGTTCGGCAGCCAGTCCAAGGACGCCATGGGCGACGAGAACAGCGTCACCTTCCACACCAATCAGCAGCCCGCCTTCGAGCAGCTCCGCGCGGCGATCGACGCAGCGATCACGCAGCGGCACGCCCCTCAGGCAGCGGCGCCCGCGCCCTCGCACCCGCCGGCCCTGATCGCCGACGAGCTGGCGAAGCTCGGGCAGCTGGTCCAGCAGGGCATCCTCACGCAGGCAGAGTTCGCCCAGCAGAAGGCCCGCCTCCTCGGCGGCTGACCCCCGACCGCCCGGCCGCTGCCCCGAGCACGGCCGGGCCCCCTGCACCTGGAGGTGACGCGTGGGAGCCAACCGCTACACCAACCCCGTCACCGACCACGACCGCGACGAGATCCGCCGCCTCCACGCCGAAGGGCACGGACGCAACGAGATCGCCCGCCGGCTCAAGCGCAGCCCCCGCACCATCAGCGAGATCGCCGCCGCCGAAAACCCCCCGCTGGAGTTCGACCGCACCGCCACCGCCGTCGCCACCGCGGCCCGCGTCGTCGACGCGAAGGCCCGACGGACCGCGATCATGCACCGCACCTACGCCCGCGTCGAGAAGCTCCTCGACCGACTCGAAGCCGACGAGGACGCGGGCTACAAGTTCACCGCGACCACCGTCAACGGCATCGAGACCAAGAACCTCGACCACGTCCCCGGCCAGGAAGAGAAGGCGCTCGCCGCCTCCATCAGCAGCTACCTCACCCAGGCCACCCGCCTCGAAGCCCTCGACGGCGACCCCGCAGTCGACAACGCCCGGTCCGTCCTCGGAACGCTCGCGGAGGGGCTGGCCCGCCTCGCCGGACAGCCCGGGAAGGACACCACCGGGGAGGGCTGATGCTCGACTCCCTCCCCCTGTCCCAGAAACAGATCGACAGCGTCGCCGGCGCCACCGCCCGCATCAACGTGTGGCACGGCGCGATCCGGTCGGGGAAGACGTTCGCCTCGCTGATCGCCTTCCTCATCGCCGTCGCCGCAGCCCCACAGTCAGGGCTCATCATCATCGTGGGCCGGTCGCTCCAGACGATCGAGCGGAACGTCCTCGACGTCCTCCAGGATGAGGCGCTGTTCGGGCCGATTGCAAAGCTCGTCGTCCACACCCGCGGCTCGAACACCGTGAGCATCCTCGGCCGCACCGTCCACCTCATCGGCGCCGCGGACTCCCGCGCGGAAGGCCGGCTGCGCGGCATGACCGCCTGCCTCGCCTACGTCGACGAGGCAACCCTGATCCCGCGCGGCTTCTGGAACCAGCTCCTCGGCCGCCTCTCCATCCCCGGGGCGAAGCTCCTCGCAACGACCAACCCGGACAACCCCGGGCACTGGCTGAAGAAGGAGTTCCTCGACAGGGCCGACGACCTCGACCTGCGGGACTGGCACTTCACCCTCGACGACAACCCCGCCCTCGACGCGGCGTTCGTCGCCTCGCTGAAGGCCGAGTACGTGGGCCTCTGGTACCGGCGGTTCATCTCCGGCCACTGGGTGCAGTCCGAGGGCGCGATCTACGAGATGTTCGACGCGGCCAAGCACGTCGTCCGCACCCTGCCGAGGATCGACCGGTGGCTGTGCGACGCCGTCGACTACGGGACGGTCAATCCGTACGCGGACGTGCTGCTCGGGATCGGCTCCGACCGCCGCCTCTACGTGGTGTCCGAGTTCCGGCACGACTCGAAGCTCGCGCGCCGGATGATGACGGACTCCGAATACTCGCGGGCCCGCCGCGGCTGGCTGGCGAGGGTGCCGCAGCCGCAAACGAACGCGGTCGGAGTGCACCCGGAGTGGACGGTCGTCGACCCGTCGGCCTCGTCGTACATCGAGCAGCTGCACCGCGACGGCGTGACCGGGGTGACGCAGGCGGACAACGCGGTCCTCGACGGAATCCGGACGGTGTCATCGCTGTTCTCGACCGGCGACCTCCTCGTCCATGACTCCGCGGCCGGCCTCATCGACGAGCTGCCGGGCTACTCCTGGGATGACACGGCTGCCGAGCGCGGCGACGACAAGCCGATCAAGCTCAACGACCACAGCTGTGACGCGCTGCGCTACGGCGTCCGGACCACCGAGGCGCTGTGGCGCCCGTACCTGCCGACCCGACTGGAGGTGGCCGCGTGAACGGCCGCCAAGACACCGGGGACGCTCGCCTGTCCGACATCCTCCCGGAGGGCTGCGTCCTCGTCGACTACGCCGTCTCCATCAAGGCACTCGACGAGGACGGCGACGTGGCGATCTACAACTACCGCACGCCAGGCCTCAACGCCTGGGAGGCACTGGGCATGCTGACATGCGCCGCCGACGACATCCGCGCGCGGATGCAACAGCGGGAAGGGGACGACACCTGATGCCCCTGCCCACGAGCAACGTCCCCTGGCCACCACCGCACCTCGCACCCGCGCTCAAGGCGATGACCGGGTGGGACGCCTGGTGGTCCGGCGACCCCGACCGCCTCGAAGCGCTCTACGGCGGCGGGATGCTCGGCGGCCCGGACGCGAAGGCACACCCCGCGCAGTACGCCGGCGGGGTGTCCGGGCGACTCGCCCGCTGGTGGTGGGGCACCCCCACCGGCACCAACGAGCGCCGCACCAAGGTCCACGTCCCGCTCGCCGGAGACCTCTGCGCGGGCAGCGCGGACCTCCTGTTCTCCGAGCCGCCGAAGCTGACGGTGGACGACGAGGCGACGCAGAAGCGCTTGGACGACCTCGTCGACGACGGGATGCTCGCCACCCTCCAGACCGCCGCCGAGGTCGGCGCCGCACTCGGCGGGGTCTACCTCCGCCCGGTGTACGACAAGGACCTCGCCGACCGTCCGTGGCTCGACGCCGTCCACGCCGACCGTGCCGTACCGGAGTTCACCTGGGGCAGGCTCTCCGCGGTCACGTTCTGGCGGAACGTGGCCGAGCAGGACGGGCAGGTCTGGCGGCACCTGGAGCGGCACGAGCCCGGCACTATCCAGCACGGCCTGTTCCAGGGCACCGCGGACAAGCTCGGCCGGCCGGTGCCGCTGGAGGACAGCCCCGCCACCGCCGGGCTCGCCGCGTCGGTCAACGCCGACGGGGCGATCGAGACCGGGTTCGCCGGGATCGGCGTCGCCTACATCCCGAACCAGACCAGTCGCCGGTGGCGCGCGCAGCGGGCGCTCGCTGACCTCGGCCGCTCCGACCTTGACGGCGTCGAGACGCTCATGGACCAGCTCGACGAGACGTACTCCTCGTGGATGCGGGACATCCGCCTCGGCAAGGGCCGCATCCTCGTCCCGAACGCGTACCTCCAGACCCACGGACCAGGCCGCGGCGCCAGCTGGAACCCCGACCAGGAAGCGTTCGCCGGGGTGGACATGCTCCCGCGCGCCGGTGAGAGCGTCGCCCTCACGGTGGCCCAGTTCGCGATCCGCGTGCAGGAGCACCGGGACACCGCGGAGGATCTCGTCAACCAGATCCTCCGCTCGGCCGGCTACTCGGGGCAGACGTTCGGGCTCGGCGGGGACATCGCGATCACCGCGACCGAGACCGTCGCGAAGGAGCGCCGGAGCATGACGACCCGCGGGCGGAAGATCCTGCGCTGGCGGCCGGCCCTCGCGCACGCAGTCGAGGCGCTCCTCACTGTCGACCGCGAGGTGTTCGGCACGGCGATCCAACCGCAGCGCCCGACGGTGGAGTTCGAGGATTCCGTCCAGGAGGACCCCCTCTCACTGGCCAACACGGTCGACGTCCTGCGCCGGGCCAACGCGGCGAGCACGGACACGCTCGTCCGCATGGCCCACCCCGAGTGGGATGACGACCTGGTGCGCGACGAGGTGGCCCGGATCCAGGCCGAGTCGGGGATGGCTGTCGAGGACCCGATGCAGGCTGGAGCGCTCCCGTAGGAGGATCCGATGCCGGTGTCCCCGTCGACGGCCGAGGACCTCGCCGCTGCGGTGGCGGACCTATACGAGGCCGCGGAGGGGACCCTCCTCGCCCGGATCCAGCAGGCGCTCGCCGCCGACATCGACTCCCCGATGTGGGTGGCGCAGAAGCTCGCCGCGGTCGGCAACCTCCAGGCGGCCATCCAGGAGGTCATCGACGCACTCCAGCTCGACGCGTCCGGGGCGATCCACCAGGCCGTCGCGGAGGCGTACGAGCGGGGGCAGCAGGCCGCGGTCGCGGAGCTCGGCGCGCTCGCCGTCGGGCAGGCGGCCGCAGCAGCGTCTGCTCTGCCCGCGGCGCCGGCCGTGGACCGGCTGGCGCAGGCACTCATCGCGGACACGGGACCGGTGCACCTGCGGATCCTGCGGGTCACCATGGACGCCTACCGGGACGTCGTCGCCCGCGCGGCAGCGGCTCCGCTGCTCGGGGCGCAGACCCGCAGGCAGGCCGCACAGACCGCGCTCGACAGGTTCGCCGCTCGGGGGATCACCGGGTTCGTGGACCAGCGGGGCCGGTCGTGGGACATGCGGTCGTACGTGGAGATGGCGACCCGCTCAGTGGTGGGCCGGGCCGCGGTCGACGCGCACACCGACCGCCTGGGCGCGGCCGGTGTCGAGCTAGTGATGGTGTCGGAGGCGCCGGAGGAGTGCCCGCTGTGCCGGAAGTGGGAGGGCAAGATCCTGACTCGCGCGGGCGCGCCCGGGGAGCGGACGCTCCGGCTGGAGCACGCGGTCCGGGACGGCGAGACGGTCACCGTGGAGGTGGCCGGGTCGCTTACGGAGGCGCGTGGCGGGGGCCTGTTCCATCCGAACTGCCGCCACGATGTGCTCGCGTACCTGCCCGGGGTGACCCGGCGGCCGCCGGCGACGCCCGCGCGCGGGACGTACGAGCAGTCGCAGAAGCAGCGGTATTTAGAGCGGCAGATCCGGGCGTGGAAGCGGCGCGAGGCCGCGGGCTTGGACGAGCAGGCGGTACGGGCCGCGCGGACGCGGGTGCGCGAGTACCAGGCGCGCGTGCGCGAGCTGGTCGCGGAGACCGCGATGCCCCGCAAATCGCACCGCGAGCAGCTCGCTGGGGCTCGCTAGATGTTGTGTGCCATCTCGTACTCGGCGGATCCCGGTACGCACACGGGCCGCCGAGGTGGCGCTTCCGTGCTGCTCGTGCACCTGACGTGCTCCGGCCCTGGCGGGGTGGACGGGTAAAAGGAATCCGCTCCGTGCTCCGCCTGGTAAGCATCGAACCACGGTTTCAGAGCTTCTTCGTAGCAGCCGTTGTGCCGACTGCATTGACGGCCGGTCCTTACGAAGTCCTCATCTGCGTCCATACATCAACCGTAGGCCGCGCCCCGCCGCGGCGCTCGCTCAGACTTCCGCCCGCCTGGTGCGGGCTGGACAGCACAACGCCCCGCCAGGCGCGGGGCTCCACCTACGCGCACCAGGAGTGCACGATGCAGAAGCGAACCCTCCCCGGCCGCAGCATGCCCGGCTGGTCCCACCCCTACCGCACGGGCCCTTTCGACCCGTACCTGTACGCCGACGGCGGGGACGGAGACGACTCCGCCACAACCGACGACGCAGGCAGTGACGGCGACGGGACCGACAGCACCGAGGACGACGACGCCGGCGGGACTGGCGACGACACCGAGGGCACCAGCGGCAAGGATGACAAGCCCAAGCCGAAGGCGCCCGCCCGCAAGCAGGCGGACGAGGACCCGGCCGCGACGATCGCCCGGCTCCAGAAGGAGCTGCGGGCGGCGAACGGCGAGTCCGCGAAGGCCCGTACGACGGCGAAGAAGGCGGCCGCCGACGAGGCCCGGGCCGAGATCGTCCAGGAGCTGGGCAAGGCGCTCGGGCTGGTCCAGGACGACAAGGACACCCCGCCGGACCCGGCGGAGCTCACCCGGCAGATCACGGCGGCCCAGGCGGCGCACCGTGAGACCGCTGTGGAGCTCGCGGTGTACCGGGGTGCGGCGCGGCACGGGGCCGACCCGGACGCGCTCACCGACAGCAGGGCGTTCCTCGCCTCGATCAAGGGGCTGGACCCGGCCGACGAGGGGTTCGCGAAGGCCGTGCAGGCCGCCATCAAGAAGGCGGTCGACGACAACCCCAAGCTCAAGACCGCACCTGCCGCCCCGGCGCGCGCGAGCGGCGACTTCAACGGTGGGGCCGGGGGCTCCTCCGAACCGCAGTCCATCGACGAAATCCGCGCCGCGCGCCGTAAGCGCCGGACCGGATAGGAGGTAACACCCCATGGCCAACACGTTCCTGACCGCCCAGGTCATCGCGCAGCAGGCGCTGGCGAACCTCTACGAGACCACCGTCGCGGCATCGCTCGTGCACCGCGACTACGAGGCGGAGTTCAACCGCCGGCAGGGCGACGCGATCACCATCCGCCGGCCCGCCACGTTCACAGCGACGGAGTACAACCGGGCGTCCGGCATCACCGTGCAGGAGGCGCAGGAGACCAGCGTCAACATGACGCTGAACCACTTCGCCGATGTCAGCTTCGCGGTCACGTCCGAGGACATGACCCTGAAGATCCAGGACTTCGACGAGCAGCTCCTCACCCCGGCCATGGAGGCCATCGCCCAGAAGATCGACCGGGACGTGCTCGCGCTCCGCGACGACATCGTCCAGGAGGTCGGCAACACCGCGCCGAATGCGGCGGGTGAGGACTACAACGGCTACAACGGGTCCTACCCCTGGTCGGACTCCCGCGTCCTGATCCAGGCGGGGAACGTCCTCGACCTGAAGAACGTGCCGGCCACGCAGCGCGCGGTCATCGCCGGGCCGTCCACGAAGGCCCGCTGGGTCGCGGAGAAGACCTGGCGGCAGGCCGACCACCGTGGCTCCACCGAGGGCCTGCTGGAGGCGTCGATGGGCGCCCGGGTCGCCGGGTTCGCCCCGTACTGGACGCAGAACATCGGCCAGCCCGCGGGCTCGCCCGCGTCCGGCCAGCCGACGACCGAGGTCAACGTCGCCTTCCACAAGACCGCGTTCGCGCTCGCGTTCCGCCCGCTGGAGCTGCCGCAGGGCGCTCTCGACGCGGCGATCGTCCCCTACAAGGGCTTCGCCCTGCGGGTGATCCGGGACTACGACATCGACAAGAAGCAGATGGTCGTGTCGATCGACTGCCTCTACGGCACGAAGACCATCGACGCGAACCGCGCCGTCCTCATCAAGGGCCCCGACGCCCCGTAACCCCCTCGCGCGCCCGCGCGCCAGCGGGTGCCCACCCCCCCCTCTCGTGAAGGGAGCCCGGCATGGGCTACAAGGTCCACACCGTGGACGGCAAGGGCGGCGAGGTCGACCTCTCCGCCGCCCGCACCTACAGCAAGACCCTCCGCGTCGCCTCCGGCGCGGCCGGCACCTACCAGCTGTGCCGCGTCCCGGTCGGCGCCGCGGTCCTCGCCGTGCGCGCCTACCGCACCGGCGGGACGTCCGGCACCGTCCAGGTCAAGAAGGGCGCGTCCGACGTCCTCGCCTCCCCGATGGCCACCACCACCGACGCCTGGGCGGGCACCACCACCGTCCAGAACGCCACCTGCGCGGCCGGCGACGCGATCAGCGTGGTCCTCGGCGCCCCCGGTGGGACGCCCACCGAGACCCTCGTCCAGGTCGACTTCCGAACGGCGGTTCCGGCATGACCAGGTACTTCAACACCCGCACCGGCGACACCGTGGAGATCGACGGCCGGTCGGCCCGGCTCGACGCCCTCGACGTGTGGAAGGTCGTCAACGACGGCGACGAGACCCCGCAGGTCGTGTCCGACGGTGTCCTGTCCCGGCCGACGCTCACCGCTACCGGCGTGCACGACCCGTCCGCGGACGTCCCGCAGACCAACGAGGAGCTCCGCAAGCAGGAGCCCGAGTCGGCGGGTGACGGGCCGGGGCAGGAGCTGACGAGCACCGAGGACGGGCAGACGTCCCAGCTCAAGGTGCCCTCCCGGAAGGCCGGCCTCGCGGCGTGGCAGGAGTACGCGCGCCTGGTGGAGGACGACCCGGAGCGGCAATCCGACATCGAGGGCCTGTCCAAGGACGAGCTGGTCGCACGGTACGGGGGCGGTAGCTGATGCCTCTCACCTCCATGATTGCCGTGGCCGCGTTCGCCGAGCAGACCTCGGCGATCGACCTCGGCGTCAGCCGCTCCCCGCAGTCCCTGAACCGGCAGATGCAGCTGCTCAACGGCACCGGAGCCGGCCGGGCGGACCGGGTGTTCTCCGACCGGCGAACGCTCGCGGCGTCGGCGACCGAGGACCTGGACCTCGCGGGCACGCTGGTCGATGCCTTCGGCGCCGCGGTCACGTTCGCGCGGATCAAGGGCCTCGTCATCGCCGCGGCGGCCGGGAACACGAACAACGTCGTCATCGGGGCGGCGGCCACGAACCCGTGGGCGACGCTGCTCGGCGCGACGCACACGGCGACGATCCGGCCCGGTGGGTTCCTCGCCATCGGTACGGGCGTGGCGGACGCGACCGGGTACGCGGTGACCGCGTCCACGGGTGACCTGCTGAAGGTGGCCAACAGCGCGGGCGGCACCGGCGTCACGTACGACATTCACATCATCGGCTGCTCGGCGTAGCAGCGACCATCTGCGGGTGAGGGGGCTCCTCGGGGCCCCCTTCCGCATGCCTGGAGGGAGTGACGGTGGCCAACATCGTCTTCAACGTTGCCCTGGGCAGGCTCGCGCAGTACGCCAGCCTGCCCCTCACGAACGACGGGCTCGTCTTGGTCCCGATCGAGACGGCGGGGATCGTCACCGACGCCGTCATGCGGGACTACGACGACCTCAACGCCCTGCTGGCCGGGGCGTCCAACGAGCAGACGACCATGGGCCGCAAGCCCCTGACCGGCGTCACGGTCACGGTCGACGACACCAACGACCGGGTCAACCTCGACGCCGCCGACGTGACGTGGACGGCCGCCACCGGCAACCCCATCAGCGCGGTGGTCATCTGCTACGACCCGGACACCACCGGCGGCACCGACGCGGACCTGATCCCGCTGACCAAGCACGACGTCACGATGACGCCGGACGGGTCGGACTTCACGCTGACGATCACGGACTGGGCCCGGTCGTCCTCCGCCGCCTGACCCTGGAAGGAGGCCGACTATGGCTCGCTACAGCGTGGCCACCGCAGCCACCAAGCCGACGGTCGTGGCCACCGACAAGGCCATGTGGAATCTCAAGGCGCCCGCGACCAAGTCGCTCACCGTCTACGAGGTCGGCGTGTTCCTGGAGAGCGGCACGGCGGCCGCGATCGGGTTCGCCCTGTTCCGCATGAACGCGGTCGGCACCGGGGCGATCACCTCCGACACCCCGGTCGCCGAGGACCCCATGCTCGGAGCCACCGGCGCCGCGCTGGAGAAGAGCTGGGCCACCACGGACCCGACCACGGTCGGGCTCGCGCTCCGCCGCGGCACCACCCCGGCCACCCTGGGCACGGGCTACATCTGGACGTTCCCGGACCAGGGCCTCATCATCCCGGCTACCAGCGGTCTCGTGATCACCCAGACCGCCGCGGCGACCACGGCGAACCTGCGCTGCTACCTCGCCTACGACGAGCGCTGACCATGGCGGGCGGCCGGCCGCGCACGAGCGGTCCTCTCTCCGTGGCGGGTGCGTCGCGGGCCGGGCAGCGGTCGGTGATCGTGTCCCGCCCGATCGTTCAGCTGGGTCCCGCGCGGGGTGCGGCGTCGGGTCCTCGCCGCCAGCCGAGCGCGGTCGGCGGGTCGGCGGCGGCGGTCGGCCTCGCGATCCATTCCCTCGTCGACGACTTCAACGACAACCTGCTCAGCTACGACCTGTGGCCGGGCTCGTTCGGCGCGGTCAGCGAGGTCGGGGCGCGCGCCCGCGTGGCGTGCGACATCAACTACAACGCCTACAACTCGGCGAAGGCGTACCGCCTCCAGGGGTCCCAGGTCAGCGTCCGCGTCTTCCCCCCGGCTGCGGGCGGGGCGACGACGGAGGCGTGGGCGCAGGTCCTCGCGAAGCAGGCCACCCCGGGCACCGACATGATGTTCGAGGTCAGTGCGCTCGGCGGCGGCGTCCTGACGATGGCCCTGCGGACCGGGTACGTCGACCCGACGGCCACGATCATCCCGTACGACCCCGTCGCCCACGCGTGGCTCCGGGTCCGCGAGGCCGCGGGCACCGTGTACTGGGACACCTCCCCGGACGGGGCGACGTGGACCAACCGGAAGGCCGTGGCGTCCCCGGCGTGGATCACCGATGGGGACCTGGAGCTCCAGCTCCTCGCCCACCGGTCCGACGGCACGGACGACTACGCCGAGTTCGACAACGTCAACGTGCCCCCGGGCGCGATCGTGGCGGCCCTCAGCGTGGCGTCGGAGACGTCCACCGCGCAGCCACTGGCGCGCAGCCGGCGCAGGACGCTGCCGCTCGGAGCCGAGACGAGCACCGCACAGGTGCTCGGCAGGGTCAAGCGGCTCACGCTCGGGGTCGCGCTGGAGTCGAGCAGCGGGCAGGCCCTCGCGAAGAGCAGGGCGCGCGCGCTCGGCCTGGCCGCCGAGGCCGACGCCGCCCAGGTGCTGGGCCGGTCGGTCCGCAAGGCCCTGCCGCTCGCCACCGAATCGGACGCTGGGCAGGCACTCGCTCGCCGCAAGACGCGCACGCTCGGGCTGGCGAGCAGCACGGACACCGCGCAGGCTCTCGCCCGCGGGAAGCGGGTCACTCTCGGCGCCGCCATCGATACCGGTACGGCGCTCCCGCTCGCGAGGGGCAAGCGGCGTGGCCTCGCGAGGCCTACCGAGACCGGCACCGCCGTCCCCCTCGGTCGGGTTCGGGCGCGAGCCCTGCCAACGGCGTCGGAGACGAGCACCGCGCTCGGCCTCTCCGGGGTCCTGGTGGCCGCACTCGGCCCTGCTGCCGAATCGTCGACGGCGCTGCCGATCGCCCGCCGCAAGGCGCGCGTGCTCGGTACCGCCATCGAGACCGATGCGGCACAGGCGCTGGGCAGGAAGAAGCAGCGGCCGCTCAGCCCGGCCACGGAGACGACGCAGGCGCGGCTCCTCACCATCCCCGGCCGGCTTGTCCCCGCCGCGGAGACGGACACCGCGCTCGGCCTCGGGCGGGCCCGGCGCCGCGCACTCGGTACGGCCGCGGACACCACGGCTGCGCAGGCGCTGACCGGGAGGCGCATCAGGACCCTCGTCTCCGCTGCGGAGACGAGCACCGGCCGGGCCCTGACCGGGGCCAAGCGGCGGACGCTCGCACCCGCGGCGGACGTGGCGGCGGCACTGCCGCTGGCCAGCACCACAGCCGGGGCACTCGGCCAGGCTGCGGAGGAGACAACCGCCCGCCCGCTCACCCGCGGGAAGCGACTCGCCCTCGGCGTCGCCCTGGAGACGGGGCAGGCCCGCCCGGTGGGCCGCGCGAAGGCACGTCCGCTCGCCGTCCCGCTGGGCACAGAGTCGGCTCGCCCGCTCGCTGGGGTGAAGCGACGCGCCCTCGGCGTCGCAGCGGAGTCCACCGCCGTCCGGCAACTGGGCATCGCGGTGCCGCTCGCGCGGGCAGCGGAGACGCTGACCTCGCGCCCACTCACCCGGGGGAAGCGGCGCGGCCTCGCGCGGCCTACGGAGTCGGCCGGCGCGCAACCGGTGACAGGCCGGAAGGCGTTTGGCTTCGGTACGGCCGAGGTCATCGACGAGGCCCTGCCGCTCGGCGGGGTCGCGGCGCTGCTCCTCACCCGGGCCGCGAGCACGGACTCGGCGCGCGCCTGCGGGCGGGCGAAGCGTCGCCAGCTCGGCACCGCTACCGAGGTCACCACGGCGCGGATCGGCCCGTACGTCCGCATCACCCTGGCCCGCGCCGTCGACACCGCGCAGCCCCTGGCGGGTCGTCGGCAGCGGTTCGCGGATCGGCTCACCTCGTCCACCAGCGGGCCCACCCTCACGCCCGGCACGTCCGGGCCGCGGCTGGTGGCCACAGCGACCACGGGAGGCTGACGATGCCCGATGTCGGAGACCGCGTCACCGCGAGTTTGTCGGTGGAGCCGTACGACGTCACCACCGTCGCCGCCCTGGTGGTGACCCGCCCGGACGGGACGACCGTCAGCCCGGTCGCCACCGGGGCCGGCGGGGGCCAGTCGTGGTCGGCGCCGGTGCTCTACTCGATGGCCGGGGTGTGGCGCCTGTCGTGGACCGTCACCGGGACCGGGGCGAGCGTCGAGCACCAGCTCGTCTCCGTCGCCCCGGCTCCCGGCGGCACGGGCGGCCGCTCGTACGCGACGACCCAGGACCTGGCGGAGTACCTCGGGGCCGCGCCCCCGCTGGACGCCGCACGGCTCCTACGCCGGGCGTCGGAGATGCTCGACAGCGAGATCCTCCCGACCGCGATCTACGACGTGGACGACGACGGACTCCCCACAGACCCGCTCGTCGCCGACGCGCTCGCCGAGGCGGTGTGCGCGCAGGTGGAGTACCTGGCCGAGGTCGGTGTGGAGACCGACGTCAGCGGGCCGCTCCCGGCCATGACGATCGGGTCGGTCACCGTCGGGGCCACTCCGGGCGGCGGGCAGGGGCACATCGGGCCGAAGGTGCTCCGCGCCCTGCGCCGCATCCCCGGCGACAAGATCAGCTTTACCGTCCTCGGCGGCTGGTGATGGGCAGCATCCCGGTCCGCGCGCTCGTCCACCGGATCACCATCGAGCCCTACCGCGGGGCCTCCTCCACGGGACCGCTGTACGGGCCGCCGGCCGAGGTGTGGTGCCTGCTCGACGAGCAGACCCGCAACGTGCGCTCGCCCGGCGGGGACGTGGTCACGTCCTCGTCGACCGCGTACTGCCCGCCCGGTACCGCTGCCCCGCCGCTGTCGAGGGCTACTCTCCCCGACGGCCGGCAGACCACGGTGATCGCCGCGAAGAACCGCAGCGCGCCCGGCCTCGGCACCCCGGACCACGTCGAGATCCAACTCGAATAGGGAGGCCCCGTGCCGCAGAACTTCCGGATGCGCTTCAACGGGGCCGCCGCGGCGCGGGAGATGCGGGCCGCGGCCGCGCGCGGGCTGCTGCTCGGCGCGGAACACGTCCTCGGCGAGTCCCAGCGCGTGGTGCCCCTCGACGAGGCCGCACTCAGCCGGTCCGGGACCGCATCCGTCGACGAGGGATCGCTCACCGCGAGCGTCTCCTACGACACTCCGTACGCGGTGCGGCAGCACGAGGAGCTGACCTGGCGGCACGCCCCCGGCAGGACGGCGAAGTACCTGGAGACGCCACTCAACGCGGAGGCGCAGACCGTCCAGGACCTCATCGCGGCCGAGCTGCGACGGGCCCTGCGATGACCCACACCCCCGACCTCGTCGTCGGGATCGCCGAACTCCTCGACACCGAGGGCATCGGCGTCTACGACCCCGACCAGCCCTTGCCGCTCGGCGCGACGGCGATCGTCATCGGGCCGGTGCCGCCCGAGCCCGCCGCGGTGATCGGGCTGACCCCGTACCCCGTCGCCGACGACGACACCGACCAGGCGATTACCGGCGTGCAAGCCCGCTTCCGCGCGGACGCAGGCACGCTCGCCGTCCTGACCCTCGCTGACGAGGTGTTCCGCGTGCTCCACGCGCGCCGGCACTACGTCGCAGGCGGCGTCTCGGTCGCCCTGTCCTGGCGCAACAGCCAGGCGTGGATCGGCCAGGACACCCGCGGGCGCCAGGAGCTGACCGCCAACTACTACCTCCGGACGACCAGGTCCGGGACCCACCTGATCGACTAGGAGGACCGCATGTCCACACCCACCCCCGAGGTCGCCCTCGCCCGCCGCTGGACGCTCCAGCTCGACCTGAGCGCGGCGCAGGACGGCTCCGACTGGCAGACCGTCTTCGGCATCGCCGAGTTCACCCCGCCGGCCCCGGACCCCAACATCGAGGACAGCTCGGACTACGAGTCGGGCGGCTGGAACGGCAAGACGAAGACGGCCCAGGAGTGGGAACTCGCGGTCACGCTCAACCGCAAGATCAACGACCAGGTGAAGGTCTTCCACGCCACCCACGAGTACCTCCGCCGGGCGGCCTGGCTCTTCGGCAGCGGCTCCAAGGCGCACCTGCGCTGGTTCGACCGCCAGGGGATGCCCGAGGCGTACGAGGGCCGCGGCGTCGTCCAGTGGGAGGCCAGCGGCGGCGAGCACACCGCCCTGGACCAGGTCGAGGTCACGATCCACGGCGACGGCGAGCTCCTCCTCATCGACAACCCGATCGCCTGATGGCCGACTTCAAGGCGCTCGACGCCTTCCTCGACGACTACCTCGAACTCCCCGTGCAGGGCTCGGACGGGACGACGCGGGTCTACCGGATCGAGGACCCGTCCGCGGAGGACGGCATCCGGGTGGAGCGGATCATGTCCCTGTCCGCGCAGATCGCGGCCGGCGGCGAAGTCAGCCAGGACACCAAGATCCTGGACGACAAGCAGGAGATGGACCTCTACCGCATGTGCCTCGGCGCGGCCTACGAGCCGCTGAAGGCCGAGGTGAGCTGGGGCAGGTTCAAGCACGCTGCGCTCACCGCTATGTTCTGGATCACCACCGATCTGGAGACCGCGCAGAAATTCTGGACGACAGGCCAGACGGGAAATCGGGAGGCCCGTCGCCAGGCGAAGCGCGCCTCCTCGGCGTCGGCTGCGGCGAGTACGACCCGGTCACGGGCCTCCACGAGTGGTACGAAGGCGGCTACCAAGCCCCGAAAGAAGGCCGCCGCCAAGGTCAAGTGACACGCAGCTGGGCCGAGTTGCTACCCCAGTGGCTCCTCATCGAGACGGACCTGCACGAGGTCTACGGCATCGACGTCGGCACCGGCATCCTGCGTGACCGGCCGTGGCGCTGGTTCAAGGCCCGCGTGTACGGCCTGCTGGTCACCGAGTCCCGGCTCGCACGGCACTTCGCACCACCTCCTGACGACACCCGCAAACCCCGCAGGAGGTAGCCGAGATGGCGTTGACCGTCGGCGAGCTCAACGCCGTCCTCTCGGTGGACGACACGGCCATCGACCCGACGCTCCGCCGCATCGAGGGCGCCCTGCGGGCCTCCGGGCAGCGCATGGGCTCCGACGCGGCGGACGCCGGGGAGCAGGCCGGGCGTGAGCTTGGAGAGGGCATCGCCGACGGCGCGGCCGGGGCCGTCCAGGGCGCACGTGGAGAGCTGGTCGCTGCGGCCCGACGCGCAGGCGACGCGGCTGGCGACGCCATGGGCGACGCGCTCGCCGACGGCGCGGAGCAGGGCGCCGACGAGGCCGTCACCGCGGCTGAGGGCGGCATGTCCCGGCTCCAGATGGTTGCGGCCGGCGCGGGTGTCGCCGCGGGCGGGGCGCTGATGATGGGCATGGCGCAGGCCATGGAGCAGTCCCAGATCACCGGCCGTCTGGGTGCGCAGCTGGGGACGACGCCGGCGGTGGCGCAGCGGTACGGGAAGATCGCCGGGGAGATGTACGCCTCGGCGGTCACCGCGGATTTTCAGACGGCTGCGGACGCGATCTCCACGACGATGCGCGCTGGGCTGCTGCCGCCGTCGGCGACGAACGCGCAGATCCAGAGCATCGCGACCAAGGTCACCGACCTCGCGTCAACCTTCGAGCTGGACCTCGGCCAGTCGGCCAACGCGGTCGGCCAGATCATGAAGACCGGGCTGGCTCCGAACGCACAGACCGCCCTCGACGTCATCACGCGAGGGCTCCAGGTGATGGGCCCGCGCGCGGACGACATCGCGGACACCTTCAACGAGTACTCCACGATCTTCCGCCAGCTCGGAATCTCCGCGACGGACGCCACCGGGCTGATGTCGCAGGGCCTCAAGGCCGGTGCGCGCGACACCGACGTCGTCGCCGACGCGCTCAAGGAATTCGTCCTCATCACGCAAGGCGGCGGCGACGAGGTGGACAAAGCCTTCGCCAAGATCGGCCTGTCCGGGTCGAAGATGCAGGACGCCTTCTCCAAGGGCGGGCCCGGCGCGAAGAAGGCCCTGGACCAGGTCTTCGACGGGCTCCGCAAGGTCAAGGACCCGGCCGACCGCTCGGCCATCGCCTTGGCACTGTTCGGGACGAAAGCGGAGGACACGCAGAAGGCCCTGTTCTCTCTCGATCCGTCGAAGGCTGCGGGCGCGCTGGGCAAGGTGGGCGGCGCCGCGGACCGCATGGGCAACACCCTCCGCGACAACGCGGGGGCCAATCTCGCCGCGTTCCAGCGGGGCGCGATGCAGACCCTCGTCAACGTGCTCGGCGGGCAGGTTGTCCCTGCCCTGATGTCCGCCGGCCGGTGGATGCAGCAGCACGGCACCGAGGTGAAGATCTTCGCCGGGATCATCACCGCAGTGCTGGTGCCCGCGCTGATCCTCATGGGCGTCAACGCCACCGTCGCGGCCACGAGGACGGCTGCCGCGTGGACGATGTCCGGCGCGTCGGCGGCCCGGTCCGCGGGAGCGCAGGTCCTCGCCGCGGGCCGGGTCGCTGGGGCCTGGCTGATGATGGGCGTCCAGTCGATGCTCCAGGCGGGGAGGATGGCCGCGGCGTGGCTGATCGGGATGGGCCCGGTCGGCTGGGTCATCGCGGCCGTGATCGGCCTCGTCGCGCTGATCGTCGCGAACTGGGACACCGTCGTGAAGTACACGACGATGGCCTGGGACTGGATCTGGCAGAAGGTCAAGACCGCCGTCCAGGCGGTCCTCGATCACGTCGCCTGGCTCGGTTCGCTCCCGGGGAAGATCGCAACCTGGTTCGGGCAGATGAAGGACCGGGCGATCCTGAAGATGGCCGAGCTGCTCATCTGGCTGCGGGGCCTGCCGGGTCGTGCGGTCGCTGCGCTGTCCGCGCTCGGCGGCCGGCTGTCGGCGTCCGCGTCGTCTGCCTGGGAGCGCTTCAAGACGGCCGCGCTGCTCAAGGCCGCGACCTTCCTGATCTGGGTGCGGGGGCTGCCGGGGCGGATCGTCTCGTACATCGGCAACGTCAACAGCCTGCTGGTCAGCAAGGGCACCGCCGTGGTCCAAGGCCTGTGGTCGGGCATCTCGTCCATGGGCGGCTGGCTCAAGGGCAAGATCCTCGGCTGGGCCCGCAGCGTCATCCCCGGGCCCGTCGCGAAAGCCCTCGGGATCGCATCGCCGTCCAAGGTGACGACGCAGCAAGGCCGGTGGATCGCCCGCGGTCTCATGGAGGGCCTGACCGGGTCGACGAAGCAGGTCAAGAGCGCGGCGACGAAGCTCGCCGACGTGGTGCGGGACAGCATGGCCCCGGGGAAGAAGCGCGCGAAGGCCCTCGGCCGGATCGCCGCCGACTCCAAGCAGCTGTCCCGGCTCGCCTCGCAGGAGGAGCGGCTCGCGGACCGGATGAAGGCCGCGCAGAAGAAGATCGCCACCTTGGCGAAGGACCGCGACAAGCTCGCCAGTGACATCCGCAAGGGCGTCATGGACGACGCGAACATCACGAAGATGGACAGCTCGCAGGGCATCTCAGCAGGCTCGATCATCGACAAACTCCGGAGCGACCGGGCGCAGGCGATGCAGTTCGCCACACACCTGGCCGCGCTCCGGAAGAAGGGCCTGCGAGCCGACCTCATTGCGCAGATCGCGCAGGCGGGTGTGGCTCAAGGCTCCGCGTCCGCGGCCGCACTGGCGATGGCGTCGAAGTCGGAGATCACGCAGCTGAACAAGGAGCAGAAGCTCCTCGCGGGCGCAGCGAAGAAGGCGGGAACGACGGCCGCTGGGGCGATGTACGGGTCCGGGGTGCAAGCTGCCCAGGGTCTGATTCGGGGGCTCCGCTCTCAGGACAAGGCGATCGAGTCCCAGATGATGAAGATCGCCAAGAGCATGCAGGGCGCCATCAAGAAGGCGCTGGGCATCCGGAGCCCCAGCCGGGTCATGGCCGCGCTCGGCCAGTACATCCCCGCGGGCCTGGTCCGCGGGATCGAGGCCGGGCGCGGCGCGGTCGACCGCAGCATGGCCGGCCTGGTGTCCACGCCGACGCCAGGGCAGATGACCGCGAACGCTATGGCGGCAGCCGCAGGGGCGCGGGGGCGCGAGCGTCAGCGGCCGATTGTCATCAGCTTCGACGGGTCACGCGGTAACGAGCTCGACAAGTTCCTGCTGGACCGGATGCGCGAGCAGGTCCGGAAGGTCGCCGGTACCGACGTGCAGTTCGCATTCACAGGACGGAGGGCATAGTGGCGTTCCCGGAGGACCCCCTCGGTGTGCAGGCGGCTCTGCGCCTCGGCGCCGGGTGGGTCGACATCACGGCGACGAAGGAGGCGCTGACCCGTGACCCGATCAAGGTCGGTGCGGGCAGGCGCGGGTCCTCAGCTGTCGCGGACCCGTCGACATGCACCCTGCTGATCGACAACAAGGGCGGCAAGTACAGCCCCAGGAACCCCTCCTCGCCGCACTTCGGGGTGCTCGGCCGGAACACCCCGGTCCGGATCTCGGTCCGGGCCGGGACGCCCGCGCTGGAGTTGACCGGCGCCCTGTTCTCGCACGCGTCAACCCCGGACACTGCCGCACTCGACATCACGGGCGACATCGACGTGCGCGCCGACCTCACCCTCGACAACTGGTCGCGGCCGTCGTCCGGTGTGGCGGGCACCGTCGAGCTGGTGGCAAAGCTCGGATTCGCCAGCGGCTCGAAGTCCTGGCTCCTCGCGTCACGCAACGGAGGGATCTACTTCGAGTGGTCCCCGAACGGCACCGCAACCGGCACCATCCAGACCGGGCTCATCGCCGTGCCACCGAGCGGGCGCCTCGCGGTTCGGGCGACCCTCGACGTCGACAACGGCGCCGGCGGGCACACCGTGCGCGCCTACACGGCCCCCACGATGGCCGGGCCCTGGACGCAGGTGGCGTCGGCGACGGGGGCGGGAACGACGTCGATCCACAACTCGGCGACAGCGCTCAAGATCGGTGATGCGACGGACATCGGGTTCATGCGCCCGGTGGGCCGCTGCCACGCGGTGCAGGTCCGCAACGGGATCGACGGCACGCTGGTGGCCGACGCGAATTTCAGCGAGCGGGCACCGGGCACCACTTCGTTCACGGACTCCGCGACCCGCGTGTGGACCATCGCAGGCACCGCGGTCACCAACCGCCGGACGCGCTTCCTCGGCGAGGTCTCCCGTTGGCCGATCCGCTGGGAGCCGGGCGAGCACAGCGTCTGGACGAGCATCGAGGGTGGCGGGCTCCTGCGGCGCCTCAACCAGGGCACCAAGGCCCTCGCTTCGACGCTGGCCCGGCGTGTGCCGGCCGGGAAACCCTCCGCATACTGGCCGATGGAGGAGCAGGCCGGGGCCAGCCGCGCGTACTCACCGATCGCCGGCGTCCGCACGCTGACCGCTACGGGGCTGACCTACGCGGCTGACGATTCCCTGTCGGGGGCCTCCGCGCTGCCGCAGCTCGCCTCGGCTGCGTCGCTGTCCGCTCCGGTTCCCACGTCGACGAGCACCACCGGCTGGCACGTGGAGTGCGTGTACCGGCTGGAGTCCCTGCCCCCGACAAGCCAGCAGGTCCTGCGCGTCAACGTCGGCGGCGCCGGCACCGGGGCAATGGCCTACGCCGTCGCCCTGGCCAGCGCCGCAGGGATCCGGGTGGAGATCCGCGATGCGGACGGGGACGTGCTCGCAGCATCGACGCTCGCTACCGCCGAGGCCCTGGCAGCGTTCGTCGGGAGCTGGAACCGTCTCCAGATCTACACCGCAACGTCGGGCGGCTCGACGTATGTGGCGGTGTCCTGGCGAGACGTGGTGGCCAACACGTACTGGTACGTCCGCACGCTCTACACGGGCAACCCTGGCCGGGTGACGTCTGTTAGCGGGCAGTGGGCAGCCGCGTTCGACCGCATGGGGCTGGGGCACCTCGCCGTGTGGAACGGCGTCACGGGGACGGTCAGTCCGGCCGCACCGGGGGTGACCACCTACGAGTCAGCGGACGACGGGTTCCGCGGCGAAAGCACGATCGACCGGATGCGGCGCGTTTCCGCAGAGGAGGGGCTGCCGCTCGCGGTGCACGACGGGGACCTCACTCTGGCCTCCGAAGCTGTGGGCCCACAGCGGCCGGCACCCATCCTCGGCGTGCTGGCGCAGGCCGCCGAGGCCGACGGGGGCATCCTCTACGAGCAGAACCGGGACGTCCTCGGCCTGGCCTACCGCGACCGGGCCACGATGTACTCACAGGCCCCGGCGCTCGTCTTGGACTACGCGGCCGGGGAGGTAGCGCCGCCGCTGGAGCCGGAGGAGGACGACCAGGCGCTTCGGAACGACGTCACCGTCACCCGTGACGGCGGCTCCAGCGGGCGGGCGGTGCTGGACACGGGACCGCTGTCCGTGCAGGACCCGCCGGATGGGGTGGGCCGGTACGACGAGTCCGTGACCCTCGGCCTCGCCAGCGACGACCAGGTGCTCCCGCACGCGCACTGGCGACTGCACCACGGGTCGTGGGACGAGGCCCGGTATCCGACGGTGCGGGTCGAGTTGCACAAGAACCCGCACCTCATCGACCAGATCCTCGACATGGTGCCCGGCGACCGCGTGCAGCTCGTCAACACGCCCTCGTTCCTGCCGCCTGGACCGATCGATCTGATCGCCCAGGGCTGGGAGGAGACCTTCACGCCCCGCACCTGGTCCATCGAGTTCACGTGCACGCCGGCCGGGCCGTGGCAGACCGCCGCGCTCGAAGGGGTGGGCGAGCGGGTCGATACCGACCTGTCCACGCTTGCCGCTGCGGTGACGGCCACGGCGACCGCCCTGTCCGTGCGGACTCCGACGGGCCCGCTGTGGGTGCAGGCCGTGCCTCCGCTGAACGCGAATGCCTCGTTCGACGAGGACCTGGACGGGTGGTCGGGTGTCGGGGCGGCGATCTCCCGGCAGGTGTCGGACTCCCCGGACGGAGGCGGCGCGATCCGGATCGTCCCGGACGGGGTCGCGCAATACCCGCGCGCGGCGAGCACGGCGCTCCCGGTGGTCCCGGGCGGCCGGTACACGGTGTCGGGGTGGCTGAAGTGCGCGACGTCCCGGCTGGTGAACCTCAACGTCAACTGGCAGAACAGCGGGGGCACGTACCTCTCCGCCGGCGGGGCGGGCGTCAACGTGGTGGCGGGCGAGTGGCCGTGGGTGGAGGAGACCATCACCGCCCCGGGCACGGCCGCCGAGGCGGTGATCGTGCCCACGGTCCCGTCGTATCCGCCGTCGACGGACTGGCTGATGGGTGACCTGCTGACGCTCAGGCCGTATCTCGCGGGCTCGTCGCCGTCGGACTTCCCCTTCGACATCCGGGTGGGCGGGGAGGTAATGCAGGTCCTCGGGATCGAGCCCCGCATTATGACCCTGAACCCCCGCCTGCTGGCGGGGACAACGGGGTGGGGGGCGCAGGGCGGGGCAGCGCTCGCAGTCGTCACGACCCCGGTGCACACGGACGAGGGCGGGACGGCGTCCCTGCGGGTCACCCCGAACGGGGTCGCCAGCGAGGGCGGCGCGACCACGTCGAGCAGCAGTACGACGGCCGACCCGATCGTCGTCGGCGACGAGTACGTCTGCCGCGGCTGGGTGTACTCCCCGGCCGGGGCGGCGGACATCCGCGCCAACATCGACTGGGCGAGCAGCGGCGGTTACCTGTCGACGAGCCTCGGCGTGGTCACGCCGATCCCGGCGGCGACGTGGACGTACGTGGAGCTGAAAGCGGTGGCCCCGGTAGGCGCGGTCGCGGCGTCGGCCCGGGCCCGGCATGTCGGGGCGGGCACCACCGTCTACTACGTGTGGGACATGTCCGTGCGCCCAGCGACGGTGCAGACGTTCACGGTCCGCCGGTCCCGCAACGGCATCGTCAAGACCCACCCGCTGGGCGCGGACGTGCGTCTCGCTCACCCGTCGCTCGTGGCCCTGTAGGAGGCGTCCGTGACTATCTGGCAGCCCGGGATGCGGATCACCGCGGCCCGGCAGAACGACACCACGCCGACCGACAGCACCACGTCGGGGCTCGTCGCGGCGACCGGGTTCACCGTCACGAGCTTCAGCGGCTACCGGTTCTTCGGTGTGGTCTCGGTCAACCTGTACCTCCAGGCCACTACTGGCGTGACCGTCGGCGCGAACACGGAGAACATCACCGACACCCAGTTCTGCACCATCCCTGAGGGGTGGAGGCCGCAGGACATCCTGTCCGTCTCGTGGGGCAGCGGTGCGATGGTCGGTGAGGGCATCATCCGCCCGAACGGGATCGTCGACCTCCGGAGCGTCGGCTACAACACGTCGATCCCGGTGGGCGCGAACATCCGCATGTCCGCCTGCTACGTCACCCCGTAGACCCGCTCCCCGCTTCCGCCCCGTGCCGTCTGGCCGGGGCGTTCGTCATGCCCTGGAGGCACCGATGCCCGATCAGCCTGCCCCGACGGTGGGGCGGATCGTCCACTACGTCAGCCACGGCACCCCGCCCCGGGAGGACGGTACCCAGGCGTACGCCTCGCGGTGCCGGGCCGCGATCGTCACCGAGGTCCCCGACTACCTGACGGCGGAGCCCTTCGACGGGTGCCCGAACGGTACGCAGGGTCAGTGGCTCGCGTCCCTCGCGATCCTCAACCCGACCGGACAGTTCTTCAACGAGCACGTCGCCCAGGACGAGGCGGAGCACACGGGCGGCACGTGGCACTGGCCGGAGCGGTCCTGATGGCTTGGTACCGCACCCGGCCGGGCAAGGTTCAGGCCGTCCGGTACGACGGGACGAACGCGGCCGCCATCGTGGCCCTTCTCGGCGGGTCGACGAACGCCCGCACCGAACAGGTCCAGCTGCCCGGCCCAGGACGCGGTCTCACGCCCGGCATCCGCATCCAGACCTTCGCGCAGCGAGGGCAGGCACGGCGCGGCGACTGGATCACCACCACCGGGGCGGGCTTCAAGGTCATGTCTGACCAGCAGTTCACGGCGCAGTACGAGGAGATGTGATGGCCAGGACCGGCCCGCAGCGCTACCCCGGCGCGTCGACCACCTACTGGTACGGGACGAAGTACCCCGGCACCCCGATGGAGTCGAACGTCGTCGTCTGGCACTCCACCGAGGGCCGCACCGTCCCCACCTACGGCGGTGGCGCTAGCGCCCCCACCCTTACCGCCGCCCCGGACTTCGCCGCGAAGCGCCTCGTCTGGTATCAGCACTTCGACATCGACGTCTCAGCCCGCGCCCTCGTCAACCAGCCCGGCGGGGCGGAGACGAACACGCTGAACGTGATCCAGGTGGAGGTCGTCGGGACGTGCGACCCGGCCACCCACAAGAAGTGGACCAGCACCCCGCACCTCTACATGCCGGAGCTGCCCGACTGGGCGATCCGCGACCTGGCCGCCTTCGCGAAGTGGGCGAACACCCAGCACGGGGTGCCGCTCACCGGGGCCGCGTTCCGGGCCTACCCGGCCTCGTACGGTGCGACGAGCGTCCGCATGACCGCGGCGAAGTGGGCCCAGTTCAAGGGCCACTGCGGTCACCAGCACGTCCCGGAGAACGACCACGGCGACCCGGGCGCGTTCCCCATGCCGGCGATCCTGGCCGCCGCGAGCGCGAAGCCGCCGGCCCCGCCCGCGCCGCTCACCGTCGAGCAGCGGCTGACCGCGCTGGAAACCGCCGTCACCAAGCAGGGCGCGCGCCTCGCCGCCCTGGAGAAGAAGGGACCCTGATCATGCGCATCTTCGGCAGAGAGCCCGTCGTCGTCCTCAACACCCTCGCCGCCGTGCTCGGCCTCATCGTCAGCATCGGCGCGACCCCGCTCACCGCGGAGATGGCCGGCGCCATCGTCGGAGTCGCCACCGCGGTCCTCGGCGCGATCGCCGCGGCCATGACCCGGCCGATCGCCCCGCAGGCCTTCACCGCGGTCGTTGCTGCCGGTGCCGTCCTCGTGGCGACCTTCGGATACGAGGTGTCGCAGGGCACCATCGGTGCGATCAACGGTGTCGTCCTGGCCGTGCTGACCCTCCTGACCCGAGCGCAGGTGTCCCCGGCGCCCGCGGGGTCGACCGCGCGGGCGGTGTAGGTGCTGCGCCTCACGGCCCGGCGGGTACTGAAGCGGCTGGGCCGCCGCGGCACGGCCCTGATCATCCTCGGCTCGGCGAAAGTCTGCTTCGGCCTCGGCTACGCGCTCACGCCGGCACCGAACCCGCTCGGGCTCGGGCTGCTCACCCGGTTCGCGGACATCCGCTGCTGGTCCTCAGTGTGGATCATCTGCGGTGCGGTCACCTTCGGGTGCGCGTGGCTCCGTGTCGGCCGGGACTGGCTCGGCTTCTTCGCCGCGCTCGTCCCCCCGTTCGTCTGGGGCGGCGCGTTCCTGTGGGGCGCGGTGACGGGCGAGTACCCGCGCGGCCTGGCCCTGGCCGCGTGGTACGCCATCGGGCACGTCGGGCTGATCCTGTGGGCCGCATCGGTGCCTGAGTACTCCGTGCCCCACCCTGCACGGAGGGAGCAGCGCAGATGACCGGAGCGTGGGGGGTCGCAGCCGCGATCATCGGGTCGGTGCTCGGCGCGGCCGCGCTGCTCGGCGCCGGGCTGTTCGCGGCCCGCGCGACGAAGGCGGCGGCGAAGACGACCGCGGAGGCCCAGCGGGTGACCGCCGAGGTCGCCGCGGAGCCCGCGCAGCGCGCCGCGGACCTGGCCAGCTTCCGGGAGATCCGGGAGGGCCTGGAGCGCCGGGTCGACCGGGCGGACCGGCGGATCGACAGCCTGTCCTCGCTCGTGCGGAGCTTCTCCTGGTACGTGCACGAGCTGACCGGGCAGATGCGGGACCAAGGGCTGGAGCCGCCGGCACCTCCGGCCCGGATCGACGAGTACAACCGCACCGGAGTATGAGCGCGCCCTCTGTCTGGCCTTCGGGCCGGGCAGGGGGCGCTTTCGCCATGTCCGGGGTCAGTCGAGGACGCCGAGCTCGGTGTCGGGGCGGCAGTGGATGCAGGCGCCGACGTGCTCGCCGAGGGCGCGTATTGCCTGGTCGCGGTCGAGCGGCTTCCGCCGTTTGCCGATCATGTAGCAGTCCCCTGCGTGGACGGCGACGGGCGGGCCGGTGCCGATGCCGAGTTCGATGACCCAGTCGGGGGCGGGTGGCCGGCGGCGACGCCCGGTCTCTCGTTCGCGTTCGCGGCGCTCCAGGTCGGCGATGGCCCGGTCGATGGCGGTGAGGCAGAGCTGGTGCCAGGTCCGCAGGGTGCGGAGCTGGGGTAGGTCGGGTGGCAATTCGGGCACGTGTTCGAGTCTACGGGTGCGGCCGATCGAGTGAATCGCGAGCGCGCCCATACCTGCCACCTGGCACGATGAGCCGCGCGGCCCCTCACCCCCCGCGAGGGGCCGCCTCGCCGCACGGGCTACTCGGCCGGCGGCTCCGGGTGCAGCACAGCCGTGCCGACTGCCTTCTCCAGCTCGTAGCGGTTCACGCCGGCCGCCTCCGCGTGCGCGGTGACGGCCGCTTGGTACCGCTCGGCGGCCTCCCGCCACGGCGCCCACCCCTCCGGCGAGTACCCGGCGGACAGCGCCGCCTGCTTCGCCTCCTCGGAGGCGTGCTTGAGCTGGATCAGGTCGTCAGGGATGTCAATAGCCACCCGCGGATCGTAGGCCTCCTGCACCCCCTGCCGCCCCATCGGGCTTAGGCGCTGTCGTCACCAGATCGAGTGATATGCCGGAGACGATCACGCCGCTCAGCCTAGTGTTACGGGTCACGAAGAGGCCGGATCGTAATCGCAGCCGTGTAGCTTCGAGCAACACGGCCCATGCACTCTGAGGTGGCAGTGGGGGAAGGATCAAAGCATCCTGACAAGGACATCCGTGCAGCTCTGGCAAAGGCCGAGGCAGCCGGATGGGCAGTGCAGAAAGGCAAGGCTTACTTCAAGTGCTTGTGCCCTTGTGGCGATCACAAGAAGTGGGTACACCTCACACCAAGCGGTGGAAACTACCTGGTCAACTTGATCAAGTGGTTCGAGCGGCAATCGTGCTGGAAGGGATAGGGATGATGCAGACGACGGGCATTACGTGGCGTCTCACCGTCTCCGCGAAGGGGGCTCCAGACACTGATGAAACTCGCGCCTACCTCGAAGATCACTTCGACGAAGTGATGGAGAAGCTTGTCGAGCTGGAGGAGTGCAACCCCAACGTGCACGACCCCTCACTCGCTGCGAACCTGGAGACCTTCCCCAAGGTGCAGATCGAGGTCGAGCTTCTCGTCGATGGGGTCGGTCCAGCTGCCCTAGAAACGGGCGAGTCCGTCCTTCGTACCGCCATCCACGCAGCAGGTGGATTCACGAAGGACTGGGACGGCCGGACGGCTAGCGGCACTTTCTATGAGGAGCTGAGCGTCGAACTCGAACGCGCCTGAGTCCGTCAGCTTCTGCGAAGCCCCGTCCCGCTGAGGATGGGGCTTCGCCATGCCGCGAGCAGTGCGCCCCCTGGCGAGCTGCTTTCACGCCGCTTCGACGACCTCCGCTCGGACGGCCGCCGCCCACTCGGCGAGGAGCTCCTCGTACCTGGCGCGCTCCTCGTCGGTGAGCCACCGTGGGCCGCGCTCCCACAGGGTGCGGATCTCCTCGTTCACCACCGCCGACGGGCGCGGGCACGCGGGCACGGCGCCAGAGGCGGAGTTTGGGGGCATGGCCCGATTCTAGGCGGCGGCCCCCATCCCTGATGCCGTCGCGGGGCCGGATCGTAAGATCGCCGCATGATTCGAGCTGTGGTGTTCGACGTCGGTGAGTGCCTTGTGGACGAGACCAGGGAGTACGGCACCTGGGCAGACTGGCTCCAGGTCCCGCGGCACACGTTCGCGGCGATGTTCGGCGCCGTCATCGCGCAGGGCCGTGACTACCGGGAGACCTTCGAGGTCTTCCGGCCGGGCTTCGACCTCTACGCTGAGCGCGACGCCCGCGCGGCCGCCGGCCAGCCGGAGCACTTCGATGAGAGCGACCTCTACCCGGACGTCCGGCCCGCGCTCGCGCAGCTGCGGGCGGACGGGCTGTGGCTGGGCATCGCCGGGAACCAGACCGTGCGCGCCGGCGGCATCCTGCGCTCGCTCTTCACGTACGACGTCGACCTGATCGGCACCTCGGACGACTGGGGCGCGAGCAAGCCCGACCCCATCTTCTTCGAGCGGGTCGCCGAGGTCGTCCCGGCCGAACCCGGCGAGATCCTCTACGTCGGCGACCGCGTCGACAACGACCTCCGGCCGGGCGCCGCGGCCGGGATGCGCACTGCGCTCGTCCACCGCGGCCCGTGGGCGACGATCCAGTGGGAGACCGAGGAAGCGAAGAAGCTCCCCACCTTCCGGGTGGAGAGCCTCCGCGACTTGGCGCCGCTGATCCGCGACTTCAACGAGCGAGCGCGCTGACCGTCGTTGACCACCCGTACAGCCGGTCGTCGAGGTCCCGCACGCACGTCTCGTGCTGGTGCGGGGCTAGCGCCCGGCGCACCTCCCGCACCCGGTCCATGCCGGTGGCGTACCAAGTGACTTCCAGCTGGTCGAGGGCCCGGACCGCGTACGCGCACGCCTCCTCCGGGTTGCCGGCGGCGGCCTCGACGGCGGCCAGGTCCCCGAGGATCACGGTGCACTGCTTCTCGTCGGTGTCCGGCAGCTCGTCGAGGACGGCGAGCAGCGTCGTCCGGGCCTGCGGCAGGAGCCCGGCACGCAGCTCGGTGTTGCCCTTGAACGCGGCCAGCCGCACGGGGGTGAACCAGTCGAGCCACTCCGGCGTCTCGCCGTGATCCCCGTCGGCGGCGAGGACGTCCTCGGCGTGCCGGACGAGGTTGAGCGCGGTCCTCGTGTTGCCGCAGCGGGTCTCGCACTCGGCCTCGACGGCGTCCAGCCACGCCAGCATGAGCGCGTCCGCGGGCCCGCGCCGGGCGTAGGTCCGGGCGGCGACCATCCGCTCCACCGCCTGCTCGCGCTGACCCGCCCAGCCCGGGATGAACGCGGTGTGGGCGAGCACGGCCGCGCCCAGCAGCGAATCGTCGGCCTCGCCCGCGGCCTGGAGCGCGCGGAGCCAGGTGTCCTGTGCGCGGGCGGGCTCCTGAAGGTCGAAGAACTCGACGCGCCCGGCGAGGAGCAGCGTCTCGGCGAGCGCCGCGGCGACGCGCTGCCGGGTCGCGCCGGCGGTCTCCGGGAGGAGGGCGCAGCCGAGGGTGGCGTGCGCGGTGGCCGCGGGGTGCAGGTTGGTGGGGGCGACGGACCAGTAGAGGCGCCTGTGGGACCGGGTCACCGACTCGAAGTCGGCCGCGACGCTGGCCGGTTGTCGGGTCTGCGCGGCCGCGCGGGGCACGGTCGCGAGGCCGGCCGCCGCGGCGAGGGTGCTGCTGATGACGCGGCGGCGGGTCGGTGCCGGCTGGTCGCGCCCGTCGGGTGCAGTGAAGCCGAGCGCAGCGAGATCCTGACCGAACAGCCGGACGAGAGCGGTCTGCATGTCGGGGTGCGGCCAGGGCGGGGTGTCGGATTCCCACCGGCGGATCTGCCGGACGCCTACGCCGAGGGCGTCGGCGAGGTCCTGCTGAGAGGGGTAACCGGCAGCCACCCGGGCCGCCTTGAGGCGGGCGTTACCTGCGGGGCGTGACACATGAACCTCCGGACGAACGTGGTCCGTTCAGTGTGACAGTGGGCCCTACAGGAGGCGGCCATTCACCCGACAGACTTACCGAAAGTCCTTTTGACGACTCACAAGAGTCCTCTACAAGTCCTCGCATGCGGCGGGCACGGCGATCACGCTGGTCGGACCGTGCCGACGACCGCGAGGAGACCGACCATGCCCAGCCCGTCACCAGTCCCACCCCTGGCCGCGGTCGGCCCCTGGACCGTCCACGACGCTGGCCACGCCTGGGACGCCCTCCGCGTCCCCCGCCAAGTCGGTCTCGCCGCCAAGGACATCCTCGGAGCCCGCTGCGGCGCCCTCCTCGAAGGCCACAACGGCGAGCTGTACTACTTCGTCACCCCCGGCTCAGCCACCGGCTGGAACCTCCTCAACACGACCATCCTCAGCGCCGGGGACAGCCTCACCGTCCCGCCCCTCCGGCGGGCGCAGGGTCCGGGCCTGCACTGGCGGATCTGCCCCGGCGGCGGCGACTGGCTGACCGACGGCGCTGCGCTGCGCGCCGCGCTGGAGGACGTACTGTCCGCGGGGAGGCTGGCGTGAGCGACGCGGCCTCCGAGTCGGTCGCGCTGTGGCGCGGCGACCCGATCACCCCGGAGGAAGCTGGCCTGCGGGCGGGCTGGTGCGACCTGCATCGCGGGCCCGCCGAAACCACGCAGCCGGTCCTCGCCGCCGCGGTTCCCGACGAGGAGCCTGTACGGAGGATGGCGTGTGAGCGATGCCGACGGCAGGACGACCTCGTCCTCCGCCGAGGCGGCGGCATGCCCGGCTCCGGACCGATCAAGCACGTGTACCGCCTCGCCGCAGTCCACGCAGCGGAGGCCGGCCGATGAGCCGGGTGGCCGAGCTCGTGCGGGTCTGCTGCCGCTGCGACCAGGCCATCACCCGGGACGAGGCGTACCAGGATGTGCACCACGACCGTCCGTCCGGGCCGCCGCTGAAGAACCACGTCCACCTGGCGTGCCCGCCTCGCCCGAGGCGTTGAGCCCCCCTCGCCCGCGGTGGACGCCGATCGCCGCGGGCGGGGGGTTACTCCCGGACGAGGTCGGCGACCGGGACGCCGAGGGCGTCGGCTAGGCGGACGAGGTTGTCGAGCAGCGGGGACGCGTGCCCCAGCTCGATGCGGTTGACGGTTTGCCGGTCCATGCCGGCCTGCTCGGCGAGGCGCTCCTGCGTGAGGTTCTCGCGGATGCGGGTGGCCCGGATGTGCTCGCCGACCTGACGTCTCATCGCGTGGATGCGGTCAGGAGTAGCGGCGGGAGGCACCCCACAACGCTTGCGTGATCATGCTCGTGTGTCTGTATCGTCGACCGTACATTCTGCGATCATGAAATATGCCCGACGCGACCGTGCCTTTTGTTCAGTCAGTGCGTTAATCCCATTGGTGCACGCGTCCACTGCACTCGCGTTCGCCCCCAAGCGGCCCGCATCCCTCGCCCCCCAGGCCGGGATGTGCGGCCCGGAGCGCCCTCCGACTTTCGAGCCGGGGGGCGCTTCTGTGTCGCGTTCGGGATCTTTGCTACTCACCTCCGCCCGGCCATGGCGTCGCCCGCACTGCGCTGTTCCCACGGGAACAGCGAGCGTCATCTACGCGGTTCGAGCAACATTCAGCGACATCGACTGGCCCGTAAATGCCCCGAATAGTCGCATCGTCGCAGGTCAAAATAGGGTCAAGGATCGGGTTCAAGTCCCGTTACTCACCCTTGAACGAAGGCCCGTCTGCTGACGAAGCAGGCGGGCCTTCGTCGTGTCCGGAGGCGGCGCCCCGGCCACGACCGGGGCGGCTACGACGAGGCGCGGACGATCAGGTCGGTGGGGAGGACGACCTGGCGGCGGCCGGGGCGGCGGGGGCCGGGGCCGTGCTCGGCGGTGTCGGCGATCTCGGCGAGGAGGAGCTCGGTCATGACGCGGCCCATCTCCTCGATGGGCTGGCGCACGCTGGTGAGGCGGGGCTCCATGTGGCGGGCGATGGGCGAGTCGTCGAAGCCGATGAGGGCGACGTCCTCGGGGATGCGGCGGCCGTTCTCGCGCAGGACCTGGCGGGCGCCGGAGGCCATGACGTCGGACGCGGCGAAGACGGCGTCGATGTCGGGGCGGCGGCGCAGCAGCTCGGACATCGCCCGGCGGCCGCCCTCCTCGGAGAAGTCGCCGTGGTCGACGAGCGCGGGGTCGTCGTCGAGCCCGGCCTCGGCGACGGCGTGCCGGAAGCCCGCCAGCCGGCGCTGGGCGCCGTAGACGTCGAGCCGGCCGGTGATCGTGGCGATCACCCGGCGGCCGCGCTCGCGCAGGTGCGCCACGGCCGCCTCCGCGCCGGCGAAGTTGTCGGAGTCGACGGACGGCAGCGGCTCGTCGGCCGAGCGGGGGCCGGAGACGACGGTGGGGATGCCGAGCTCGTCGAGCTGGTCGGGCAGCGGGTCGCCGGCGTGCAGCGAGACGAACAGGACGCCGTCGACCCGGTGCGCGCCGACGTAGGAGGAGAGCCGGTTCCGCTCCCGGTCGCTGCCGACGAGGGTGAGCAGCAGCTGCAGGGAGGTGTCGGCGAGGACCGCGCTGACCCCGCTGATGATCTCCGCGAAGTAGGGCTCGCTGAAGAACCGGGGGCCGGGCTCGGGGATGACCAGGGCGATCGCGTCGGTCCGGTTCGCTGCGAGCGCGCGGGCCGCGGTGTTGGGGACGTAGCCGAGCTCGGCGACGGCCGCCTCGACGACCTCGCGGGTGTGCGCGCTGACCCGGGGCGAGCCGTTGATCACCCGGGAGACCGTGCCGCGGCCGACCCCGGCCCGGGCGGCGACCTCCTCGAGGGTGGGGCGGCCGTTGCTGCGCCCCCTCGGCTGCCTGGTCACCATCTCCGCCTCCACAGTTCCGCGCCTCGGTCCGCTGCGTCGCCCGGACCGGTCGTACGAGTGAGCGGAATCTAACAGGCGGATAACTGACCGTACCGCCCGCGTCCGATCCCTTGACAGCACCCCACCGAGCCGCGACTCTTCAACACATCGCCGGTGGGAGCGCTCCCATGGCACCCGTTCCACACTCAACCCGCATATTCCGCCCCGAGCCGAGTCTCAGGACAGGGGCGTAGAGCCGCACTTGGCCGGGGCATCGGCCAGGGCTGGTAGGAGGACGACATGCGAGCACGGACCCGCAGCGCGCGGAGGTGGCTGGTCCTCGCGGCAGCCGCCGCGCTGGTCGCCGGCTGCAGCGCGAGCAGCAACGACGGCGCCGACGACGGCGAGGGCGGCGGCACCACCGGGGCGAAGAAGGTGACCCTGCGCGTCGGCACGTTCGGCTCGTTCGGCTACGACAACGAGAACGGCGCCAAGCTCTACGCCGAGTACGAGAAGCTCCACCCGAACGTCAAGATCGTCGAGTCGAACGTCTCCGACGGCCAGAAGTACTGGGACGCCCTGAAGCTGCGGATGTCGCGCAACAGCGGGCTCGCCGACATCCAGGCGATCGAGGTCGGCTACGTGGCCGAGGCCACGGGTCCGACCATGGCCTCCAAGTGGGTCGACTTCAAGGAGGAGGCCGAGGGCTACCCGGAGTGGAAGAACACCCAGGCCACCACCCCCGACGGCGCGGTCATCGGCCTCGGCACCGACATCGGCCCGATGGCGGTCTGCTACAACAAGGACCTCTTCAAGGCCGCGGGGCTGCCCACCGACCGCGCGAAGGTCGCGGAGCTGTGGGCCGGCGACTGGGCGAAGTTCGTCGAGACCGGCAAGACGTACCAGAAGAAGGCGCCCAAGGGCACGGCGTTCACCGACTCCGCGAGCGGGCTGTTCAACGCGGTCCTCTCCAGCCAGCCGCAGCAGTACTCGGACGACGAAGGCAAACTCGTCTACGACAGCAGCGAGGGCGTGAAGACCGCCTGGGACCTCGCCGTCGACGCCGCCGAGGCGAAGATCACCGCGAAGCTGCGGCAGTTCGACGAGGGCGGCACCTGGAACGCGGCGTACAAGGCGCCGAAGTTCGCGACCGTCGCCTGCCCGTCGTGGATGACCGGCATCATCGCCGAGCAGTCGGGGCCGAAGAACAAGGGCAAGTGGGACATCGCGGCCCCGCCGCAGAACGGCAACTGGGGCGGCGCGTTCCTCGGCGTCCCGAAGTCCGGCAAGAACGTCGAGGAGGCGTCCAAGCTCGCCGCGTGGCTGACCGCGCCGGAGCAGCAGACCAAGGTCTTCGGGGTCAACGGCAACATCCCGTCCCGCACCGGCGCGCTGGAGTCCGCCGAGGTCAAGGCAGCCAAGTTGGACTACTTCGGCGACACCCCGGTCGGCGAGATCTACACCGCGATCGCCGCGGACGTCACCTCCGCCCCGATCGGCCGCTACGACGGCCAGGTCAAGACCTTCCTCACCGACAACGGGATCCTCGACATCGAGACCCGCGGCACGGCCCCGGACAAGGCGTGGGACAACGTGAAGAAGCTGGTGGACGACAAGATCGACCAGTGATCCCGACGGCCCCGGCCGGCCTCCCGCCGGCCGGGGCGGGGCGGGGTCCGACGTACCGGACGGCGGCGCACGGGGCCTGCTCCCGCTCGCACCCGGCCGGGAAGCCGGGCCCCGACGACGAGCGCCGGCCGCGCGGACACCGCGACGCCGGAGCCCGTCGGGCGGTGTCCCCGTCCCCCTGAGCCGGACCCTCCGCCGCCCCCCTGACAGCGCGGCGCGGGGCCCTGGGACGGCGGCCCCCGCCCCCCGGGCCGCCGTCCCGCCCACCG
>NZ_JBHWZH010000020.1:0-32284 GCF_042728285.1 Streptomyces sp. NPDC060194
GAATAACGACATCGTCGGCGCGCTCTGATTTTTTATGCGGCCCGGCCATCCCGGGCCGCCGAAGCCTTCTCCGGCCGCCTACCAGCCGCCGCGTCCGCCGCTGCCGTGCGGGTCGCGCAGTCGTCGGACCAGGGCGCGCCGCAGCTCGCGGTCCTCGTCGTCCTCGACGGCGAGGTCGAGCTGGAGGACGTCGACGCCGGCCGCCCGCAGGACCCCGATGCGGTCGGCGACGGTGTCGGGGGAGCCGACGAACGCCGCGGCCACCGAGCGGCGGATGTAGGAGACGGTCTGCGCGGCCCCGTGCGCCGGGTCGGAGCGGCCGCGCTCGCGGTCGCGGTCGAGCTGGACGGCGGCGGCCCAGCGGGGGTCGTGCGGGTCGGCGGTGAGCTTCAGCGCGTCGCGGACGACGCGGCTCGCCCGCTGCCGGGCGTCCTCGTCGTCGTGGCCGAGGATCAGCGTGAGGTGGCGCCACACCCGCAGGGTGCGCCGGTGGCCGGCCGCGGCCCGGCGGATCGCCGCGACGCGGCGGCGGGTCTCGGGGACCGGGAGCGCCGGGACGGCGTACACCTCCGCGTGCCGGGCGGCCAGCGCGAGCCCCTCCGGGGAGGACCCGCCGAAGGAGACCAGCTCGCCGCGCGGCGCCGGCCGCAGACCCGACCAGGCGTCGCGGACGGTGTAGAACTCGCCGCTGTGGTCGAAGGGCTCGGCCGCGTCCAGGGTCCGCCGGAACAGCTCCAGGTACTCGCCGGCCCGCCGGTAGCGCTCCGCCTTGGACAGCGTGTCCCCGTCGCGCAGCACGTCCGCGTCGCTCGACCCGACGATGACATGGGCCGACGCCCGGCCGCCCGAGAGCCGGTCGAGGGTGGCCAGCGAGCGGGCCGCCGCGGTGGGCGCGGTGACACCGGCCCGGTGGGCGACGGCCACCCGCAGCCGGGTGGTCGCCGCCAGCGCCCACGCCCCCACCAGCCAGGGGTCCGGCCAGGAACTCGACTGCACGACCAGCGCGCTGTCCAGGCCGTCCTCCTCGTTCTCCCGCGCCGTGCGGACCACGTGCGCGGGATCGGCCGCCCGGTCCCGGGGATCGGGGGCGAACCGCAGGGCGCGCCGCTCGTCCGGCGTGTCACCGGCGACGGGGGCGGCGCGTACCCCGCCTCGCAGGTCGAGTTCCATCCTCGGATCCTCTCCGTGGGGGCTCACGTGGCGACGGCGCGCTCACGCGCCCGCCGGGCCGAGCCGGGCCAGTGTGTCGAGCACCTTGGCGCGGCTGACGAACACCTCCGGCGGCAGCGACACGTACAGCTGGATCGTGGTGACGCCGGGCCGGTGGTAGCGCAGGATCCGCTCGCGGCACTCCTCGGGCGAGCCGCTGACGAACAGGCCGTCCACCACCTCGTCCGGAAGCGCCTTCTGCGCGCCCTCGGTGTCGCCGGCGGCCCACTTCTCGTGCGACTCGCGCAGCAGCTCGCCGTGGCCGAGCCACTCGTGGAACTTGCGGTACGGCTCCCGGTTGAGGATCCAGGCCAGGAACGGGCGGGTGGCGCGGTGGGCGTAGTCGGTGTCCTCGGTGGGACAGACGAACACCTTCACCACCAGCTCCTTGCCCGGCGGCTGCGGCCCGACCGCGTCGAGCACCTTGGGCACGTCGTCGGGGAAGAGCAGGTTGGTGACCGCGCCGTCCCCCTCGGTGAACCCCAGCCGCAGCATGCCCGGCCGCAGCGCGCCCAGGATCACCTTCACCGGCTCCGCCGGCACGTGCGGCAGCCGGTAGCCGGTGATGGAGAACGTGTCGAAGTCCCCGGCGACGTGCTCGCCCCGCAGCGCCCGGGTGACGAAGCGGAGCACGTCCCGGGTGCGCTTGAACGGCTCGTCGAACGGGATCCCGTTGATGTCCGTGACATGCGCGGGCACCGACGCCCCGATCCCCAGCAGCACCCGCCCGGGCGCCAGTTGGGCGAGCGTCGCGGCCGTCTGGGCGAGCACGGCCGGGCCGCGGGTGTGCACCGGCACGATCCCGGTGGCGATCCGCAGCGACGACGACCAGGCGGCCGTCGCCGCGAGCGGGGTGAACGCGTCCGTGCCGCCGCCCTCCGCGCTCCACACGTCGGTGTATCCGAGGTCGGGCAGCCGGTCGACGATGAACCGGTGCTGGTCGATCGTCAGGCCGGGCAGCGGGAGGGTGATCCCCCACCTGGGCGGGGTGTGCTCGGCTGCGTGGTGCGCGGCGGTCATGGAACGGGACGTCCTCTCGGTACCGGAAGGGGTGCGGCGGTCTCTCGGCGCCCGGCTCAGCGCTCGACGGAGACGGTGGTCAGGTCGAGGAACCACGACTGCGGCTGCGCGAGCCCCTTGACCTTCGGCGCCAGCGCCCGCGGGTTGCGGTCGTTGACGACGAACAGCCAGGGCGCGTCCTTCGTGACCTCCGCCAGCGCCTGCCGGTAGTCGGCGCGGCGCGCCTGCTGATCCGTCGACGCGGAGGCGGACGCGAGCAGCGCGTCGACCTTCTTGTTGCTGTAGCCGCCCGTCCAGAACGGGCTCTTGCTCCCGATGAACAGCGGCAGCAGCGCCTCGGACTGGAACAGCGTCGTCGACTGCGCGATGGCGTCCGAGCCGAGCGCGACCTTCCCGTCGGCCTCGGCGCTGATCAGCGTGGTCCAGTCGGTGGTGCGGATCTCGGCCTTGATCCCGACGGCGGCCAGGTCGCGCTGGACGGCCTCGGCGATCGGCACCGGCAGCAGGTTGCCGGAACCGCCCGTCGGCACGGTCACCGAGGTCTCGAAGCCCTTGCCGAACCCGGCCTCCTTCAGCAGCGCGCGCGCCTTGTCCGGGTCGTAGCCGTAGGCGTCGCCGGCCTTGTCGTACGCGAACGTGGCCCGCGGGGCGGCCTGGAGGGCGGGGTCGGCGGTGCCGTGCAGCAGCTTCTCCGCGATGGCCTCGCGGTTGATCGCGAAGTTGGCGGCCTGGCGGACCTTGACGTCCTTCCACGCGCGGTGCTTCGTGTCGAGGATCCAGTACCAGAGGTGGTCGTAGCTGTTGGTGGCGAGGGTGGCCCCGTCGGCCTTGAGGGTGGCGATGTCGTCGGGGTTGGGGTACTCGATCCAGTTGACGTCGCCGGAGCGCAGCGCGGCGGTGCGGGCGGCCGCGTCGGGCAGCGCCTTCACGATCAGCTTGTCCAGCTTCGGCGCGCCGCGCCAGTACTTCTCGTTCGCCTTCAGCTCGATCTGCTGCCCCTCCTTCTGGGAGACGAAGGAGAACGGGCCGGTGCCGACGGGCTTGCGCGAGAAGTTCGCCGTGCCCGTCTTCCTGATCGCCGTCGGGCTCGCGATCAGGACGTGGGCGAGGTCCTCGACGAAGTGGCCGTTCGGCTCGGCGGTGACGAGCTCGACCCGGTCGGCGGCGAGCTTGCGGTACTTCGCGATCCCGCCCGCGTACTCCCCGGCGGCCGCCCCCAGCGCCTCGGTCCAGAACTCGCTCTCCTTGTTCAGGTAGCGGTCCAGGTTGAAGACCACGGCGTCGGCGTCGAAGGGGGTGCCGTCCTGGAAGGTGACACCCTTGCGGAGCTGGAACGTCCACGTCTTCCCGTCGTCCGCGACCTTCCAGGAGGTGGCGAGCGCGCCGGTGATCTCCGGCGGTGCGTCGGTGGCGGAGAGGTCGTAGCGGGTGAGGCCCTCGTACAGCTGGAAGCTGAACAGGCGCTTGCCCTCGAAGCCGGCCCCGCCGATGACGGTGTCGGTGTTGGGCAGCTTGCCGGTGGCCCCGATGACGAGGGTGCCCCCGGAGGCGGCACCGGACTTGCCCGTCGGTGCGGTGTCCTCGCCGGTGCCGCAGCCGGCGGTGGTGAGCAGGAGGGCGGCGGCGACCGGCAGGGCGGTGGCGCGGCGGGTGGAGCGGGGGAGCCTCATGGCGGTGATTCCTCGGGGTTTCGGCGGTGCGGTGACAGGGAGGCTGTGGGGGAGGGGCGGGCAGGTCAGGGGACCGGTGCCGCGTGGGGGAGCTCTTCGGCGGACGCGGCGGCGAACAGGGCCCGCGTGTAGGGGTGTTGAGCGTCCTGGTGGAGCCGGTCGGGCGCGCCCTCCTCGACGACGCTGCCGTCGCGCAGCACGACCACCCGGTCGGCGATCCGGCGGACGACACCCAGGTCGTGGGAGATGAACAGGTAGGCGAGGCCCTCCTGTTCGCGCAGCTCGGCGAGCAGGTCGAGGACGTGGCGCTGACTGGCCGGGTCGAGCGCGGACGTCGGCTCGTCGCAGACCACCAGGTCCGGGCCGGTCGCCAACGCCCGCGCCACGGCGACCCGTTGGACCTGGCCGCCGGACAGCTGGTGCGGCCGGCGGCGGGCGAGCACGGGGTCGAGGCCCACCCGGCGGAACAGCTCGGCCACCCGCCGCGGCCGCTCGTCGCGCGGCACACCGTGCACCTGCAGGCTGAACTCGACCGCGGCGCCCGCTGGTTGGGCCGGGTTGAGCGATCCGCGCGGATGCTGCGGCACGAACTGCAGGCGCCCCCGCGTCACCCGCCCCGCCCGCCCGCGCAGACCGTGCGGATCCCGCCCGTCGAACCGCACGCTCCCGCCGTCCGGCGCGAGCAGCCCGAGCGCGAGCCGTGCCAGCGTCGACTTCCCCGACCCCGACTCCCCGACCAGACCCACGGTCTCCCCGGCGGCGACGTGGAGCGACACCTCCGACAGTGCGAGCGGCCCGCGCGGGTACCGCTTGGAGACGCGGTCGAGCTGGAGCAGCGGGGCGGCGGATCCGGTCATCGCAGCGCCCCCGATCGGTCGGCCGCCGGTCCGGTGGAGTCGGGAAGGGAGCGGTCCGCGGCATCCGGTCCGGTCGGACGCGGGCGCGGTGGCACCCCGTCGGCGGACGCCGGATCGTCGGCGAGCGTGTCGTGCGTCGGCCCCGTCGCGACGATCCGGCCGTCGCGCATCACCGCCGTGCGGCCGCCCACCCGGCGGGCCACGTCGCGGTCGTGGGTGACGAGCAGCAGGGCCGTGCCCTGCGCGGTCCGCAACTCGGCGAACAGGTCGAGCACCTGGGCGCGCACGAGCACGTCCAGCGCGGTGGTGGGCTCGTCCGCGACGAGCAGCGCCGGCCGGCAGGCGACCGCGATCGCGATCGCCGCGCGCTGCCGCTGGCCGCCCGACAGCTCGTGCGGGAAGCTCCGCGCGACCCGCTCCGGTGCGGCGAGCCCCGCCGCGGCGAGCAGCTCCGGCACGGACGCCCGCGCCGCCGCACGCCCGGCGGCGACCCCGTGCCGCAGCAGCACCTCCGCGAGCTGCCGCCCGATCCGCCGCAGCGGATCCAGCGCGGCCGTCGGGTCCTGCGCCACGTAGCCCATGTGCCGGCCGCGCACCCGGGACAGCGCCCGCTCGCCCGCGCCCAGCAGCTCGGCGCCGCCGAAGCGCACCGACCCGGTCGTCCGGGCGCGCCCGGTCAGACCGAGCACACTCCTCGCGACCGTCGTCTTGCCGCTGCCCGACTCCCCGAGCAGCACCAGCGCCTCCCCGGCCGCGAGCGCGAAGGACACCCCGTCCACCGCCCGGACCGGCCCGTCCGCCCCGTCGTGGGTGACGGTCAGGTTCTCGACGCCCAGCACCGCCGCCGCCTCGTCCCCGCTCACCGCACGTCCTCCCGCAGCCCCGTCCGGCGACGCACGGCCTCGCCGAGGGTGTTGAAGACGACGGAGACGACCAGGATCGTCACCGCGGGCAGCGCGGCGACCCACGGATGCGTGAGCAGACTCGGGCGCAACTCGTCCAGCATGGCTCCCCATTCGGCGGTGGGCGGGGCGACGCCGAGGCCCAGGAACGACAGCCCGGCGGCGTAGACGACTGCGAGCCCGACGAGCGAGGAGGCGTACGCCAGCACCGTCGGCGCGATCACCGGAAGCACCTGCCGCACGGCGACCACCGCCCGCCCCGCACCCGCCACCCGCGCCGCCTCCAGGAACTCGGCGGTGCGGATCCGCTGCGCCTCGGTGTGCGCGACCCGGGCCACGGCCGGGGTCAGCACCACGCACAGCGAGAGCACAGTGGCGGTGAGCCCCGGCTCGAACACGGTCGCCACGGCGATGGCGAGCAGGATGCCGGGGAACGCGTACAGCACGTCCAGCGTCCGCAGCAGCGCCTGCTCCAGGACGCGGCCCCCGAGGGCGGCCGCCACCCCCAGCGCGGTGCCGGCCGCCGTCGCCACCACCACCGGCACGATCCCGCCGACCAGCGAGGGGCGCGCGCCCCAGACCAGCCGGCTGAGCAGGTCCCGGCCCTGGCCGTCGGTCCCGAGCAGGTGCCCCGGCACCCCCGGATCGAGCAGCCGGTCCTCCAGCGCCCCCGCCGCCGGGTCGTACGGCGCGAGCAGCGGCGCGGCCAGCGCGGCGAGGACGAGCAGGACGGCGAGCACCCCGGGCACGATCAGGGCGGGGTCGGTCCGCCGGCGGCGGCGCGGGGCGGATCCGGCGGCGGCCACCGCCGGCGGCGGCCCGAGCGGGGGCAGGGTCGTGGAAGCGGTCATGGTCAGCCCCGCACCCGGGGGTCGATCCACGCGTGCGCCGCGTCGACCAGGATGTTGATCCCGACGAACGCCACCGCCACGACCAGCACGCCGCCCTGCACCAGCGGCAGATCACGCGCGGAGAGGGCGTCGTAGAGCAGTCGTCCGATGCCGGGCCAGGCGAAGAGCGTCTCCACGAAGACGACCCCTTCCAGGAGGTAGGCGAGCTGGAGGCCGGCGATGGTCAGCAGGGACGGGGCCGCGTTGTGCACGCAGTGGCGCAGCACGGTGAGGCGGCCCAGCCCGCGCGCCCGCAGGCTGTCGGGCAGTTCGCTCGCGAGGACCGAGCCGAGCGCCGACCGGAACACCCGGGCGGTGAGCCCCAGCGGCACCAGCGCGGCGGCGACGGCCGGCAGGACCAGGTGCAGCAGGAGGTCCGCCGCGCCCCCGCCGCCGAACGCGCTGTGCGTGCCGCCCGCCGGGAACCAGCGCAACTGCACCCCGAACACCGCGATGAGCAGCAGCGCCACCGAGTACTGCGGCATGGAGACGGCGAGCGTCCCCAGCGCGCCGGAAAGCCGGCCCAGCGGGCTGCGCGGCCGCACCGCGCCGAGTGCGCCGAGCACCACCCCGCCGACCAGGACCAGGACGAACGCCGCCCCGGTCAGGACCAGCGTCTGCCCGAGCGCGGGGGAGAGCAGCTCGGTCACGGGCCGCTGCCCCGAGATCGACACCCCGAGGTCACCGGTCAGCGCGTGGGCGAGCCAGCTGAGGTACTGCACCGGCAACGCGTCGTCCAGGCCGAGCCGTTCGGTCAGCGCCTCGCGTGCCTCCGGCGGCGCCCCCGGACCGAGGAACACCGCCACCGGGTCACCGGGCACCAGCGCGATCGTCGCGAACACGACCACGGTGACGCCGAGCAGGGTCGGCACCGCCAGCGCCAGCCGGTGCGCCAGGAACCGCCTCATCGCCGCGCCCTCTCGCAGGGGCCGGCCGGCGGGCGGCCGGAGGGTGGGGCGGGGGCGGGCATGGCCGGTTCCTTCCGTGGCGGGCGGGTCGCTGGGAGAGAGGGTGCGGGCCGGACCGGCCCGTCAACCAGTCATGAGTTCATGCTGATACCCGTGGTCACAGGACCGGTGGGACCCCCTGTCGCGATACCCCCGACTCCCGCAGGACGGGATGCCCTTGACCCGTCCCGGACGCCCGAATTAGCCTGTGCGTATGACATACCGGGGGACCGACTTCACGCTGGTCGGGATCTGCGGCTCGTGGCACCGACGGTGCTTCGACGAGCTGTGTCGCGGGCGCCACGGGCGCTGACCGCCGGCCGTACCGAGACCCCCGCCGACAGCGCCTCTCCTCATCGCCTTCCGCCGCGCCCGTGTCCGCCGCGCGGCCACGCCACCTCCGAGGGGACCGCTCGCGTATGTCGTACGACACCAGCCGCACACCGCACCGGGGCGGGGGCGCTCCGTGGGAACAGTGACCGGGTTCCCGGAGCAGGAGACCGGCCCGACCGTCCGCCTCCCGGGCGGACGCAGACCGGCCCACCGCAACGCGCCGTCCGCCAAGAACCCCGCGCCGGGCCGCGGGCCGACCCACCCGCAGAACCTGGCCGGCCGCCACGCCCTGCACGCCGAGATCGACAACCCCCTCGACCTCGTCGCCGGCCACCACCTGCTCGCCGAGGCCGAGCACCGCGCCGCCCGCACCCGCACCGCGGCCGCGTGCGACTGCGGCCACCCCATGTGCCTGGCCGCCGTCCCCCCGGCCGGCGGCGTGCGGGTCTTCCTGATCACCCGGCACGCGGTCACCGGCGCCGGCCTGCGCAGCGTGCTGACGGCCGCCCCGGAGACCAGCGTCGTCGGCAGCAGCGCCGACCCCGACGGGGCGCCGGCCGCCGTCCGGCGGGTGCGGCCCGACGTGATCCTGCTCGGCTGCGGCCCCACCCTCGCCGACGACCTGGCCACCGTCGTCGCCCTGCGGGCCCCGCACGTGGCCCCGCACGCGGGCGTGCTCCTGCTGCGCCGCGCCGAGACCACGGCCGAGGCGGGCCGGATCCTGCTGGCCGGCGCGGCCGGCTGCTTCCCCGTGGACCTCGCCGAGGACCGGATCGTCAACGCCGTCACCCTCGCCGCCGCGGGGGGCACGGTCTTCCTGCCGGCGCCGCCGCCCGCCCGGAACTACCGGGCCGGGCTCCCCGCCGAAACCGCCCCCCAGCAGGCCGGTCTGACGGCCCGTGAGCTGGACGTGCTGGCCCAGCTCGCGCTCGGCCTCAGCAACGCCGAGATCGGCCGCGAACTCGCCCTCGCCGAGGCCACCGTCAAGAAGCACCTCACCCAGGCGATGCGCAAGATCGGCCAGTCCGACCGGCTCCGCGCGGCCCTCTACGCCCACCGGCACGGCCTGGCGGGCTGACCCCGCACCACCGCACCACCGCGCACCGGCACCGCACCCACGCAGCGCAAGGGCGGGCGTCCCCGGAGACGGGAGCGCCCGCCCTTGCGTGTGCCGGCGGCGGCGACCTTCGGGGTAGACGTCGTCGCCGATCGTCGCCCCCGCCGTCGCCGATCGGAGCTACCCGGGACATCGACCGGTTTCCTACCGTTGCCGACGTGCCTCGACCCCCGCGGTCCAGGATTCCCCCGTCCCAAGGAGCCAGTCACCATGAGCGAAGGGCACATACCCCCCGGCCCTCCCCGTACGGCACTGCTCGGCTCGGCACTCTCCGACGTCCTGCCCGGCCCGCACGACGGCTCCGGGCCCGCCGCCCCCGCCCGCCCGCCCTACCGGGCGATGCCCGACGCCGACCGCTCCGCACTGTGGCGGCAGCGCCTGCACGAGGCGGAGGCCGGCCTGACCCGCTACCTCGTCTCCCGCGGCGACGAGATCCGCCTCACCGAGTGGTTCGCGCTCCAGGCGGAGATCTTCGCCGACCTGCCCGAGCCCACCGACTCGCCCCAGGCCTGGCAGCGCATCTTCTTCCGCGGCCAGGCGCTCATGGAGCGCTTCCTGGTCGCCCGCTACGGCGAGGACGTCCTCGGCGACTGGGCCCGGTCCAACGCCGAGGTGCACCGCGACGTCGAACCCGACCACGGCCGCGGCGCGGCCGACCCCGTGCACCGCATCGCCCGGCAGGCCGAACTCTACGGATCCGACTACGAGTTCGACGACGCCCGGCCCCCATCCGCCGATCGGGCGGCGCTCACCATCACCCACTGCGCGATCTGGGACTACCGCGAGAAGGCCCGCCGCAACGGAGTCCGCCTCACCCTCGCCTCGCCGTGCACGTACTGCACCGAGGCCCTCTCCGCGAACATCCGCGCCAAGGGCTTCGTCCCCACCCACCGGCTCCGCAGCGGCCCCACCGGCCACGGCTGCCACTGGGAGGCCAGCGCCCCCGCCGACGACTCCCGGGAGGCGTAGATGTGCGGCATCACCGGTTGGATCGACCACCGCGCCGACCTCCGCTCCGAGCGGCGCACCGTGCGCGCCATGGCCGACACCCTGGCCTGCCGCGGCCCCGACGCCCACGGCGTGTGGCTCTCCCGGCACGCCGCGCTCGGCCACCGCAGGCTCTCCGTCATCGACGTCGAGGGCGGCCTCCAACCCTTCACCGACAGCCCGGTCGACAGCCCGGTAGACAGCCCGGTCGGCGGTCCGCGAGGCGACCTGGCCGGCGGCCCCGCGCCCCGGGCCGTCCTCGCCTACAACGGCGAGCTCTACAACCACGGCGAGCTGCGCGAGCAGCTCACCGCACTCGGCCACCGCTTCCGCACCCGCTCCGACACCGAGGTCGTGCTCCGGGCACACCTCCAGTGGGGCGCCGATGCCCCCCGCCGCTTCAACGGCATCTTCGCCTACGGCATCTGGGACGAGACCGCCGCCGAACTCCTGCTCGTCCGCGACCACCTGGGCATCAAACCGCTGCACTACCACGCCCTCCCCAGCGGGGTCCTCTTCGGCTCCGAACCCAAGGCCGTCCTCGCCAACCCCCTCTTCCGCGCCGAACTCGACGCCGAGGGCGTCGCGGAACTCTTCGCCCTGCCCGCCGCCCCGACCGCCGGCAACGCCGTCCTGCGCGGACTGCGCGAGGTCCGCCCCGGACACCTCCTGCGGGTCGGCCGCGGCGGCGTCCGCGAGGAGCGCTACTGGCACCTGGAGTCCCGCCCCCACACCGACGACGCCGCCACCACCCGCGAAACGGTCCGCGCGCTGCTCGCCGACGCCGTCGAACGGCAGCTCGTCAGCGACGTGCCGCTGTGCACGCTCCTGTCGGGAGGGGTCGACTCCAGCGCCATCACCGCGCTCGCCGCCGAGGCCCGGCAGCGGGCCGGGCAGTCCAAGGTCACCAGCTACTCCGTCGACTTCCCCGGCAGCACCGACCGGCTCCCCGACGCCTGGCGCACCTCCCTCGACGCGCCCTACGTCCGGGCCGCCGTCGAGCACATCGGCACCCTGCACACCTCCGTCGTCGTCCCCGACGACGACCTGCTCACCGCCCGGGACGCCGTCCTCGCCGCCCGCGACCGGCCCGGCTGGGGCGAGATGGACGCCTCCCTGCACCTGCTCTTCCGCGAGGTCCGCCGGCACTCCACGGTCGCCCTCTCCGGCGAGGCCGCCGACGAACTCTTCGGCGGCTACCCCTACTTCCACGACGCCGCCGCGCTCGCCGCCGACACCTTCCCCTGGCTGCACGGCCGCCGCACCCCCGCCGCCCTGCTCCGCGCCGACGTCCGGCAGCGGGTCCGCCCCGACGAGTACACCGCCGACGCCTACCGCACCTCGCTCGCCGAAGTCCCCCGCCTGGACGGGGAGTCGGGACACGACCGGCGGATCCGCGAGGTCTTCCACCTCGCCCTGACCCGCTGGCTGCCCCCGCTCCTCGACCGCGTCGACCGGGTCAGCATGTCCGTCGGCCTGGAGGTCCGGGTCCCGTTCTGCGACCACCGCCTGGTCGAGTACCTGTGGAACGTGCCCTGGGCCCTCAAGGCCCCCGACGGCCGGTCCAAGGGCCTGCTGCGCGACGCCGTACGGGACCTGCTGCCCCCGCAGGTCGCCGACCGGCCCAAATCCGGCTACCCCTCCACCCCGGCCGTTCACTACACCGAGGTGCTCACCGCACGCGCCCGCGCGCTGCTCGACGACCCGCAGGCACCGGTCTTCGACCTCGTCGACCGGGACCTGGTGCGCACCGCGCTGGCCGAGGGCCGCCCGCTGCCGAGCCCGCGCACCGCGCCCAACCCGGTCGGCGGCCTCGACCACCTCGTCCAGGTCGACGAGTGGCTGCGCACCTACCGCGTGGGGCTGCGATGAGCGCCGCCAGGGAGGTCGAGGACTTCCGGCGCGCCAGCCGCGGCTGGACCACCGGGGTCGCGGTCCTGACGGCCGGCCAGGGCGAGGAGGTCTTCGCCAAGACGGTCTCCTCGCTGTGCACCCTGTCCCTCGACCCGCTGCTCGTCAGCGTCGCCGTCGACCGGCGCAGCCCGCTGGTCACCGCGGTCCGCGCCACGCGCCGCTTCGCCGTCAACGTCCTGCACCGCGACCAGGAACCGCTCGCCCGCCGCTTCGCCACCGCGGGCGCGGGCCGCGCGCTCGGCTTCTTCACCGCCGCCCCCATGCGGCCGGGACCGACCGGCGCGCCTGTCCTGGAGACCTGCCTCGCCTGGTTCGACTGCCGGCTCGAGCACGTCCTGCCCGGCGGCGACCACGCCCTGCTCGTCGGCCGCGTCGCCGCCGCCGACAGCGACCCCGGCGAACCGCTGCTCTACCACGCGGGCCGCTTCCGGTCCCTCGCCCCCGCCCGACCCGCCGCCACTCCCAGGGGAGTCCGCGCATGACCCTGCTCACCGGCGACCGCTACCGGTCCGGGCTCGACGACGGCCGCGAGCTGTACCTCGACGGCACCCGCGTCGCGAACCCCGGCACCCACCCCGCGTTCGCCCCCGCCGTCGACGAACTCGCCCGGCTGATCGACCTCCAGCACGACCCCGAGCACCACGACCTGCTCACCTGGAAGGACCCCGCCACCGGCCACCGCGTCGGCCGCGCCTACCAGCCGACCCGCACCCGCGAGGACCTGGCGCTCCAGCGCCGCAGCGCCGAGCTGTGGCACGCCGAGTCGCTCGGCCAGCACGGCCGCTCACCGGCCTTCATGGCCTCCATCGCGCTCGGGGTGTACGACTTCCGGCACCGCCTCGAAGCCTCCCGCCCGGGCTTCGGCGCCAACGCCGAGGCCTGGTACCGGCACTGCGCGGAGAACGACCTCGTCCTCAGCCACGCCCTCGGCGACCCGCAGATCGACCGCTCCGTCGACCCCGTCGACGACCCCGACCTCGCCCTGCGGGTCCTCTCGGAGGACGAGCGGGGGATCGTCGTCCGCGGCGCCAAGCAGCTCACCACCCTCGCGCCGCTCGCCCACGAGGTCCTCGTCTACCTCTCGGCGTCCTTCGCGCAGCGCCGCGGCGAGCAGTTCGTCGTGTGGTTCGCGCTGCCGCTGAACACTCCCGGCCTGATCACCCTGTGCCGCGAGCCGCTCGGCGACGAGCCCCACGGGCACGCCCACCCGCTCGGCGCCCGGTACGACGAGCAGGACGCCATGCTCTTCTTCGACGACGTCCTCGTCCCCTGGGACCGGGTGTTCCTGCTGCGCGACGCCGACCTCGCCCGGGTCGGACTCGGCCGGATCAACGCCTGGAGCGCCTGGGTCGGCCACATCCGCTTCCGCGAGCGGCTCCGCACCCTGCTCGCCACCGCCGCCCTGGTCGCCGAGAGCATCGGCGTCGACGGCTTCCGCAACGTCCAGGAGGACCTCGGCCGGCTCGCCGGGTACGCCGAACTCACCGAGTACTTCCTCGACGCCGCCGAGGCCCGGGCCGTCGTCACCGACAGCGGGCTCCTCGCCCCCGGCGACACCGCCGCGAGCCGGGTGTGGTCCGCCGAGGTCGCGGGCAGCGCCGTCGGGATCGTCCGGAAGATCGGCGCGTCGGGCCTGCTCATGCAGCCCACCGCCCGCGACCTCGACCACCCGCGCCTGCGCCCCCACCTCGACCGCTACATGCGCGGCCGCGGCATCGACGCCGAGCACAAGTCCCGCCTCTTCCGGCTCGCCTGGGAGCTGACCGGCGACGGCTTCGGCCAGCGCCAGGACCTCTACGAGTACGTCCACCGCGGCGACCTGACCCGCAACAGGATCAACCTCTACAAGCGCTACGACCAGAGCGCGACCCGGGCCCGCATCACGGCGCTCCTCGAACCCGCGCCGGCCCCCGCGCCGACCCCCGCACCCGCCGCCCCGCAGCGGTCAACCCAGCAGGAGGAACAGCGATGACCCCGCAGCCCGTCGACGTCCCGCCGGTCGACATCCCGCCCGTCGAGACCCAGGCCCGCACCCTGGCCGGGTACGCCGACGCCAGCCGGCTGCGGCAGGTGCACGACCGCGACTGGGTCCTCGACCAGGTCACCGGCGCCCCGCGGACCCTCGTCGACCTCGGCAGCGGCATCGGCCAGCTCCTCCAGGCCGCCCTGGACCGCTTCCCCTCCCTGGAGCGCGCCGTCGGCCTGGAACGCTCCCCGCACCGCATCGCCGAGGCCACGACGCGCCTGAGCGCGTCCGCGGACCGGGTGGAACTGCACGAGGCCGACCTCACGACACCCGGGCCGATCTCCCACCGGCCCGACGTCGTCACCATGACCTCCGTGCTGCACTGGCTCTACCCGCACGAGGACCGGATCTTCACCTGGGTGCGCGAACACCTCGCGCCCGACGGCTCGTTCCTGCTCACGACGTACCACCCCGAGGCCGACGCGGCGGGCCTCGGCGGCGAGGACGACATCGTGCGCGACGCCCTCACCGACCTCGGCATCGGCCGGACCGTGGTCCCCGCCCGCTTCACCGGGCACGGCATCCTGCCCATCGCCACCCGCACCCGCACCACCGACGACCTGCACGCCCTCCTGGAGCGGCACTTCACCGTCGCCGCCGTCCACGACCGGGACGCCGTCGTCTCCGGCGTCGACGCCCCCGGATACGCCCGCTTCCACGCGGCGACCTTCGGCGACTACTACGCCCGGCTCGTCGAACCCGCCCGCCGCCCCGCGTTCTTCCGCGCGGTCGGCGCGGCGGCTGCGCGCCGGCAGGACGAGCGGGGCCACGTCAGCAGCATGACCGTCAGGCTGTGGCGACTCGCCCACCGAGGGTGAGCGCCGCCCCGTAGTCTGGACCCGCCACGTCAGCCGCCCGCAGGCCGAGGAGCCGCCCATGTCAACTCCCCACACCGGACCGGAACTCGGGGCGTTCCTGCGGGCCCACCGCGAGCTGCTCAAGCCCGCGGACGTCGGCCTCACGGCGACCGCCCGGCGCCGCACCCCCGGGCTGCGGCGCGAGGAGGTCGCCTCCCTGTCCGGCGTCGGGCTCGCCTGGTACACCTGGCTCGAACAGGGCCGCGTGACCGCCTCCCGGCAGGTCCTGGAGGCCGTCGCGCGGGCCCTGCGGCTGGATGCGGCGGGCCTGCGCCACGCGATGCGGCTGGCCGGCTACCACGAGCCGGTCGCCGCCGAGGGGGACGGCCGCAGCGCGCTCGCCGCCGCCGTCCAGCCGGTCCTCGACGCCTGGCCGGCGAGCCCCGCGGTGCTGCTCGACCGGTACTTCGACCTACTCGGCTGGAACACCCCCTGGAGCGCGCTGTGGGGCGCACCCGAGGCGGTCCCCGCCGAGCGCCGAAACCTGATGTGGCTCATGGCCGCCGACCGCCGGCTGCGCACGGTGCTCCACGACTGGGAGCCGCTCGCGATGAACGTCTTCCAGCACTTCCGCGCCCAGGCGGGATCCGCCGTCGGCGACCCCCGCACCAGCGAGGTCTACGGCCATCTCTCGGCGGACGTGCCGGAGTTGAGCCACTGGTGGGGCTGCCACTCGGTCGCCGAGCTGACCGCCCGCACCGTCACCGTCGAACCGGTCGAAGGTCAGCGCATCGAGCTCGCGCTGTCCTCCTTCCACCCGGTTGACGACCCCTCGGCCCTCGTCCTGCTCTTCACCCCGCGCACCGCCGAGGACCGCGCCCTGATGGCGGACCTCGGCGGCGGCACCCTGCGGGCCGTGGCGGACGCTACGCCCGGGCTGCGGGCGGGCTGACCGGGTCCGCCCCGGACGTCCGCCGCAGCCGCGCCCCGAGCAGCAGCGCGCCGAACGCGGCGGCCAGCGCGAGGCCGGTGCCCACCACGAGGGTGCCGGCCGTGACACCGGTGAACGCGCCCACCGCCCACGCGCCGAGCCCCGTGCCCGCGTACATCGTCGACGTCAGCCACGCGCTGGACGTGGCGCGCAGCTCGGGGGCGGCCGTCCCCGCCAGCGTCTGCTGGTCGGTCACGAAGCCGCCGCTCGCCACGAACCACAGCGCGACGCCGACCAGCGCGAGCGGCAGCCCGGGGCCGACCGCCGCGAGCACGACGCCGAGCGCGAGCAGCACGCCCCACACCGGCAGCAGCGGGATGTCGTCGCGCCCGGCCGCCCTGGCCCGGTCGCCGAGCCGCCCGCCGAGCAGCGAACCGGCCACGCTGCCGGCGCCGACCACGACGCCCACCAGGCCGAGCTGCTCCACCGACAGGTCGAAGCGGTGCACGAGCAGCGCGCCGAGGAAGGTGTACGCGCCGAGGTTCGCGCCGTGGAACGCCGTGTTGACCAGCAGCGCGTCCCGCAGCACGGGCACCCGCCAGCCGGCCAGCACGCCCTTGACCGCGCCGACCGCCACCCCCTGCGCGGCCGTGCGCCCCACCTGCCGCAGGAGCAGCGGAATCGCGAGCGCGGTGCCGATCGCCAGCGCCCAGAACGCCGAGCGCCAGCCCGCGAGTCCGGCGAGGAACCCGCCGAGCGGCACCCCGACCACCTGGCCGCAGGAGAAGAGCGCCATGCCGAGCCCGAGCGCCCGCCCGCGCACCTTGTCGGACGTGGTCTCCGCGATGTGCGCCCAGATCGCGGGCCCGGCGGCCGCCGCCGCGAGCCCGGCGACCGCGCGGGAGACGACGAGCAGGGCGAGCCCCGTCGACAGCGCGGCGGCCGCGTTCGAGAGCACGAACAGCACCGTGCCGACGACGAGTGCCCGCCGCCGCCCGAACCGGTCGCTCGCCAGCCCCAGGAAGGGCGCGGCGATCGCGTACGCGAGGACGTAGGCGGTCACGCTGGAGGCTGCGGCGGCCTCGCTGACGCCGATGTCGTCGGAGATGGTCGGCAGCAGCGGGGAGACGAGGAAGGTCTCGGTGCCGAACAGGAAGAGGAGGGTGAACACGCCCGCGTAGCGCAGCCGGTCGAAACCCTCCGACGGGGCCTTCGGACCCGGGGCCGGGGGCGGGCCGGCTGAGGGGGCGGTCGCGGATTCCGGTCCGGTGGGGGGATCGGAGATGCTGCCCACACGGATCACCACCTTGTCAGGCGTCGGCGGAGCCGCGCCCGGCGCCGGCGGTGCCGCCGGCCTCGGGACCGGGCGGCGGGGTGCGGCTCCTGCGGAGGTCGGGGCCGCCCGGCCCGGACATCCTTCAACCGCCCCCCGGCCGCAACCAGTCAGGCGTTCATCCTGTGAGCGCAGGTCACAGGCTCATCCGCTCGCCAGAGGGACCGCCGGCCGGTCCCTGGGCAGTGGCTCAGGCGCGCGGGCCCTCCGACCGCTCCCGCTCCTCCGCGTGCTTCGCCTTGATCCGCACGTTCTCCTTGCGCACGTCGGCCTGGGTGGCGCGCTCCTTCACCAGCCACTCGGGCGCCTCCTGCTTCAGCGCCTCGATCTGCTCGGTGGTCAGCGGCTCCGTCACCCCGCCGCGCGCGAGACCGGCGATGGAGACGCCGAGCTTGGAGGCGACCACCGGGCGCGGGTGCGGCCCGGCGGCGCGCAGCTCGGTGAGCCACTGCGGCGGGTCGTTCTGCAGGGCGGCCAGCTCGGCGCGCGTGACGACGCCCTCCTGGAACTCGGCGGGCGTGGCCTGGAGGTACACACCCAGCTTCTTCGCCGCGGTCGCGGGCTTCATGGCCTGGGTGGACTGGTGCGCGTTCATGGGTCAAGGGTAGCCAGCGTGTGCGACCCCGCCGACCACGCGACTAACCTGGCCCGGTGACAGGTTCGAAGACGCCTCCGCTGTTCCGCCTCGCGTACGTCCCCGGGGTCACCCCCACCAAGTGGGTGCGGATCTGGACCGAGCGCTACCCCGGCATCCCCCTCACCCTCGTCCAGACCGGGCCCGCCGAGGCCTACGGCGTCCTGCGGGCCGGGGAGGCGGACGCGGGCTTCGTGCGGATGCCGGTCGACGGCGACGACCTGAGCGCCATCCCGCTGTGGACCGAGACGACGGTCGTCGTGATCCCCAAGGACCACCTCCTGAGCGCCGCCGAGGAGGTCGCCCTCGCCGACCTGGCCGACGAGCTGGTGCTGCACCCGCTGGACGACACCCTCGCCTGGGACGGCGGCCTCCCCGGCCGGGCGGCGAACGAACGGCCGGCCACGACCGGCGACGCGATCGAGCTGGTCGCGGCCGGCGTCGGCGTCCTGGTCGTCCCGCAGTCGCTGGCCCGGCTGCACCACCGCAAGGACCTCACCTACCGCCCGGTCGCCGACGCCCCCGTCTCGCGGGTCGCCCTGTCCTGGCCCGAGGCGGCCACCACGGACCAGGTCGAGGACTTCATCGGGGTGGTACGGGGCCGGACCGTCAACAGCTCCCGCGGACGGGCCCAGGAACCCGCGGAGAAGACGAAGGGCGCCGCACCCCGCAAGCCGACCGGAGGCAAGCCCGGCGGAGGCAAGCCGGCCGGGGGGAAGCCCTCCGCGAGCAGGTCCGGCGGCAAGCCCGCCGCCAAGGGCAAGGGCGGCCGCCCCCAGCCCGGGAAGTCCGGCCGCTCGGGCAAGCCCCGACGCCGCCCCTGACCCCGCGGGCCCCGGTTACCGCCGCCCCTTCGCCGCCCGGCCCACCGCCTCCACCAACGGCAGCATCCGGTGCTTCACCCGCTCCCGCAGCACCACCTCCGTGCGGGTGCGCACGACGCCCGGCAGCTGGATCAGCCGCTGGATGACGTCCTCCAGATGACCGTTGTCCCGCGCCACCACCCGGGTGAGCAGGTCACCGCCGCCGGTGATCGAGAAGACCTCGACGATCTCGGGCACGGCGGCGAGCGCGTCGCCCACCTCGTCGAGATGCCCCTGCGTCACCTCGATGTGCACGAAGGCGAGCACCGGGTGGCCCAGCGCGGCGGGGGAGAGGACCGGCCCGCTCCCCGTGATCACCCCGTCCCGCTCCAGCCGGTCGAGCCGCGCCTGGAGCGTCCCGCGGGCCACCCCCAGCTGCCGCGCGCTCTCCCGCACGCTGGTGCGCGGCTCCTCGATCAGGAGCCGCAGGATGCGGGTGTCCAGCTCGTCCACCGCCATGGTCGTCCGCCCTCCGCGCGCGCCCGGCGCCCCGGTCCGGGACGCCGCGGCCCCGACCTTACGCGCTGATCCGTTGGCACGCCCCTGGACGTCATGAGCGGCCCTTGAGTGGGCCGATGGCCCACCTGTGGAAGATCCGGTTGAGCCAACGGTGGCGCGAATGCTCTCATGGTGCCGTCGATGGCGCTGCGGAACCCCGCGGCGCCTTTCGTGTGCCGGGACGCGGATCCGCCCCCGGCCTTCCACGACCAGTGCGAGAGGGCGGGCAGGTGCTCGGGATCGTCGGGATGGTGTCGGCTCCGGACCCGGGGCGGATGCGGCTGCGCAGCGCCACCAGGGCCGTCGCGGGGATCAGCCTCGCGGTGCTCCTGGCGGGCGGGGTGACGTCGTCGCTGACCGCCGCCGTCACCGCGGGCCTCGCCGCGCTGCTCGCGCTGTTCACCGTCGCCGACGCCACCGTCCGCGCGCAGGCGCTCACCACCGCGCTGCTCCCGCTGGCCGGCTTCCCGGTCCTCGCCGTCGCCGCGCTTCTTCACGACCACCCGCTCGCCCGCGACGGCGTGTTCCTCCTCGTGGTGCTCGCCGGCGCCTACGCCCGCCGGTGGGGGCCGCGCGGGCACGCGCTCGGCATCTTCGGCTTCATGATGTTCTTCGTCACCCAGTTCCTGCACACCGCGCCCGCCCAGCTGCCCCAGCTGTACGGGGCGGTCGCGCTGGCCCTGGCCGCGTCGTCGGCCGTCCGCTTCGGCGCCTGGTGCTACGAGCGCCGCGCCGCGCTCCCGGCCGTGATCGCCCCGCCGGCCGGGCGGGGGCTCGCCCGCGCCACCACCCGGCAGGCCCTGCAGGTCACCGCCGCCTGCGCCGTCGCGCTCGCGCTCGGCCAGGTGCTCTCGGTGGACCGCTGGTACTGGGCCGTCGGCACCGCCTGGTGGATCTTCGTCAACACCGCGTCCCGCGGCGAGACCCTGGTCCGCGGCTTCCGCCGGGTGCTCGGCACCGTCGCCGGCATCGCGGCCGGACTGCTGCTCGCGCTGCCCCTGGACGGCGCACCGGCGCCCACCGCCGCCCTCGTCGCCGTCTGCGTCTTCGGGATCTTCTACACCGCGGCCGTCTCGTACAGCTGGATGATGTTCTTCGTGACGATCATGGCCGGGCTGCTCTACGGGCTCCTCGGGGTGCTCGACGCGACGCTGCTCGCGCTGCGGTTCGCCGAGACCGCCGTCGGTGCGGCGGGCGCCGCGCTCGCCGTCGCGGTCGTCCTGCCGGTCACCACCCACGCCACCACGCACGCCTGGATCGAGCGGGCGCTGCGCTGCGTGCACGCCTGCACCGCCGAGGCCGCCCGGCGCCTCGCGGGCGACGGCAGCGCCGACCCGGCGCCGCGCGTCGCCGAGCTGGAGGCGCTGCTCGGGCGGGTCCGGCTCTCGGTCGCGCCGCTGGTGCACCCGCTGAGCCCGCTGCGCGCCCGCAAGGCTCGTGCCCGCCAGGTCCTCGCCCTGCTCGACGACTGCGCCCACGAGCTGCGCGGCCTCGCGTCCGTCGCCGCCGATCCCGACGCCTCCCACGACGCGCGCCTCGCCGCCGCCTGCTGGCGCGTGGAGGCGGCCGTCGAGGCGCTGACGCCGGTCGGCGCGAGCGAGCGCGCGGAGGTCGTACCCGCGCACCACCCCGGGGCCGAGCCCGCGCTCGCCCACCTCGACGGGCTGGAGAGGGCGCTCGCCCAGCTCGCCGCGCCCCTCAAGAGCCCCCCACGCTCCCCCCTCGCCGGCGTCTGACCCGACCGGCTCTGACCTGCGCCGGAGGCCGACCGGCCGGAGCCCGAGGCCCGGCGCACCGGACGGGCCGCCCCGTTCACCCCTCGCGAAGCGTGACGCGCGACCACCATACGGTCACCGGTCCGGGCCGCACGGGAGCGGCCCGGGCGGCCGAGCCGTCACGGGAGTCCACGTCGTGCGCAAGATCCTGGCCCGGCTCGCCGGAGCCGCCTCCGAACGGATACCCGTCGCCGCGGCCGCCCGCCCGAAGGGCCGGCGGACCCCCGCGCCGCCCGACCGCTCCGGCGAGACCGTCCCGCCCGCCCGGCCGGACGGGCCGGGCCCGGCGGAGGACGGCCGCGGACCGGCCCCGTGGCCCGCGGCGCCCGCCCTCCCCAGGCCCCCGCGCCCTCCCGAGCCCGCCGCCCGTGCCCGTGCCGACGCCCCTCCCGTACCGCCCGCCGGGCCCCGTGCCGACGCCGACCACGAGCCGCCCGCCGGGCCCCGTGCCGACGCCCCTCCCGTACCGCCCGCTGGGCCCCGGGCCGACGCCCTTCCCGAGCCGCCCGCCGGGCCCCGGGCCGACGCCGATCACGAACCGCCCGCTGGGCCCCGTGCCGACGCCCCTCCCGGACCGGCCGGTCCGCACGCGGCCGTCGCCGCCGCGCCGTCGCCTGGCCCGGTCCTCGCGGCGGCCGAGGAGTTCCTGCGGCTCCACCACGCCGAGGAGCGCCCCGGCGACCTGGCGGCCCGGCTGCGCGAGGTCCGCGACGAGATCGACGCCACCGGCACCTACCGGCACACCCCGCGGGAGCTCGTCTTCGGCGCCCGCGTCGCCTGGCGCAACAGCAACCGCTGCATCGGCCGGCTCTACTGGCGCTCCCTCGCCGTCCGCGACCTGCGCTACCTCGGCGACGCCGAGTCGGTCGCCGACGCCTGCGTGGACCACCTGCGCCACGCCACCGGCGGCGGCCGCATCCGCCCGCTGATCTCCGTCTTCGCCCCCGACACGCCCGGCCGCCCCGGCCCGCGGATCTGGAACGAGCAGCTCGTCCGGTACGCGGGCCACCCGCGGCCGGGCGGGGGCGTCCTCGGCGACCCGCGCAACCTCGGCATCACCGCGCTGGCCCGCCGGCTCGGCTGGTCCGGCGGCCCCGGCACCCCCTTCGACGTCCTGCCGCTGGTGGTCCAGGGCCGTGACGACAAGCCCCGCCTCTTCGACCTGCCGGCCGACGCCGTCCTGGAGGTCGACATCCTCCACCCGGACGACGACTGGACCTCCCTCGGCCTGCGCTGGCACGCCGTCCCCGCGCTCTCCGGCATGTGCCTGGAGATCGGCGGCGTCCGCTACCCCGCCGCCCCCTTCAACGGCTGGTACCTCGGCACCGAGATCGGCGCGCGCAACCTCGCCGACACCGACCGCTACGACCTCCTGCCGGCCGTCGCCGCCCGGCTCGGCCTCGACACCGGCGATGACCGCTCGCTGTGGAAGGACCGCGCGCTCGTCGAGCTCAACCGGGCCGTCCTGCACTCCTACGACCGGGCCGGCGTCACCGTGGCCGACCACCACACCGAGTCGCGCCGCTTCCTCGCCCACGTCGACCGCGAGCAGGCCAGGGGGCGGGCCGTCGGCGCGGACTGGTCGTGGATCGTGCCGCCGATCTCCGGCTCGGCGACCCCGGTCTTCCACCGCACCTACCCCAGCACGGCCGAACGGCCCGGCTTCGTCCTCGACGCGGAGGCAAGGGCCCGCGCCCGGGGAGCCGGTCTGGTCTAGACCTCGCGGCACGGACTACGGTGCTCGCCATGCGGGCATACATCGGATCCTTCACAGCAGCGGGCGGCCGCGGGATCACCACCGCCGCCGTCGCCCCGGACACGGGCGCGCTCACCGTCCTGGACGCCACCGACGCGGTCGACAACCCCTCCTTCCTCGCCCTCTCCCCGGACGGCGCCGTCCTCTACGCCGTCAGCGAGACCGACCGGGGCGCGGCCGCCGCCCTGCGGACGGCGGGGGAGCGGCCCGAACTCCTCGGGGCGGCCGTCCCCGTCGAGGGCGCCGGCCCCACCCACCTCTCCGTCGCGGGCGGACACGTCCTCACCGCCAACTACGCCTCCGGCAGCGTCACCGCGCTCCCGCTTGCCCCGGACGGCTCTTTGACCCCGGCGCCCCGTGTGCTCCAGCACCGGGGCAGCGGGCCGAACCAGGAGCGCCAGCAGGGGCCGCACGCCCACCAGGTGCTCCCCGACCCGAGCGGCCGCTGGGTGCTCAGCGTCGACCTCGGCACCGACTCCGTCCGGGTCTGCGCGCTGGAGAAGGGCGAGCTCGCGATCCGCGCCGAGACCGCCCTGCGCCCCGGCAGCGGCCCCCGCCACCTCGCCTTCCACCCCGACGGACGCCACGCCTACGTCGTCAACGAGCTCGCGCCCACCCTCACCGTCTGCCGCTGGGACGCCGAGGCGGGCGCCCTCGAGCCGCTGGGGGAGACCCGCCTGCTGGAGAACGAGGCGACGGCCCACGGCTCGGAGGTCGTCGTCGCCCCCGACGGCCGGTTCGCCTGGGTGGCCACCCGCGGTTCCGACCTGATCTCCGTCCTCGCCCTCGACGGCTCCGGCGCGGGCGCGCGGCTGGTCACCACCGTCTCCTGCGGCGGCCACTGGCCCCGCGACCTGGCCCTCGGCCCCGACGGGCGCCACCTCTACGCGGCCAACGAGCACTCCGGCGACGTCACCTGGTTCACCCTCGACGCCGAGACCGGCATCCCGCGCCACGGCGGCTCCGTGCCCGTACCCGCCGCCTCCTGCGTGGTGTTCGGCTGACCTGCGGACCGTGCGCACGAGGGGCCCGCTCCCGGATCGGAGCGGGCCCCTCGCGGACGGTTCAGCGGACCGGCGCGCCCTGCGGCTCGCGGGCGATGCCCAGCGTCGTGGCGTACGCCGAGAGCGCCAGCTTGCCGATCGCCGGGTAGGCGCCCAGCGCCTCGGCGGCGGAGCAGTTCGCCTCCTTGACGGCCAGTTCGAGCAGGCCCTCCTCGGCCTCCGGGCCGATCAGGTACGGCGCCAGCGCGAGCTGGGTGGAGCCCGAGCCGCGCAGCTGCTCGGCGATCGCGGCGACGGCGCCCTCCTGGTCGAGCGCGGCGGCCATCACCGGCACGGCGAGGCGGGCGGCGAGCAGCATGCCGGTGATCCCCGCGGCCTGCACTGCCTCCTCGCCGCCGATGGTCGCCAGGATGATGCCGTCGGCGGCGGTCGCCACCGTGAACAGCCGGGCCCGGTCGGCGCGGGCCAGGCCCGCCTCCGACAGCCGCACGTGCAGCGCCTCGGCGAGCAGCGGGTGCGGGCCGAGGACGTCCGTCAGCTCGGCTGCGGCGCGGCTGTCGTTGACGGCCTGCCGGATGCGGCGCATCAGGGCGTTGTCGGGGCCCGCGAGCAGCGGGACGACCACGCCGACCGGGCCGTCGGGCTCCGCGACCTCCTGGCCGGCGGCGCGGGCCTGCTCGAAGCGGGCCGTGCGCTCCTGGGCGGCGTGCGCGAGCACGGCCGTGAGGGTCGGGTACTCCTCGTCCTCGCTGTCGAGGTAGCCGATCCGGGCGTCCAGTCCCGGCAGCTCGGAGCGGGCGATGCTGACGATCTCCTCGGCGAGGGACCGCACGGCAGGGCCGGGCGTTCCGGGAACGGCGAGAACCAGCGCGGGCGCACCCTCGGGGGCCACCGCGGGTTCCGGCCGCCGGTGGCGTCCGGGCTGGCGGGGTCGTGGCATTCGTACAGGCAGGCCGGAAGCGGGCCCATTGGGGGTGCTCATGGCCCGGCATGCTACTGGCTTCCCCCGCGGTTCCGTTCGGGGAGGGCCCAGGTCAGCGGTATCTGTCCGGTTATGTCGGTTCAGCTGTGCGGGTGTTCACCCTTCCGTGCCCGTCCTACCCGCCGTGACCTGCAGAAGCCGTGGATCGGACGGCAGTCCGGGAGCGCCCGTGGCCAGGGATCCGGCCACGACGAGGGCCCCGTCGAGCGGATCGCCCGCGGCCGGGACCACGACGGCGTGCGGGAGTCGCTCCGTCAGCTCTTCGGCCAGCGGGGCGAGCAGGACCTCCCCCATGCGCACGAGCCCGCCGGTCAGCGCCACTTCACACGGGCCGGCCGCCGCCGGCGGGGCGACGGCGGCCGCCGCCTCGGCGATGTGGCGGGCGGCGTCGCGCAGGATGCCGGTCGCCACGGGGTCGCCGTCGGCGGCGCAGCGGGCGACCTCCGGCGCGAACGAGGCCAGCACGGCGGGCCGGTCGGTCCGCGGGTACACCCGCCCCGGGAGCTCCGCGGCCGGCCCCAGGGCCGCTTCGGCCCGTGCCAGCAGCGGCTGCGAGCCGCCGCGTCGGCCGTCGTGCGCCCGCAGGGCGGCCTCAAGGCCCGCCCGGCCGATCCAGGCCCCGCTGCCGCAGTCGCCGAGCAGATGGCCCCAGCCGTCCGCGCGCCGCCAGCTCCGCAGGTCGGTGCCGAGCGCGATCAGTCCGGTCCCGGCGGCGACGACCGCCCCCGGGCGGGCGCCGAGCGCCCCGGCGTACGCCGTGACGGCGTCGGCGGCCAGTGCCAGCCGCCGCACGCCCAGCGCCTCGGCGAGCGCGCCGGGCAGGACGGCCCGCAACTCGTCGCCCAGGGTCGCCATCCCGGCCGCGCCCACAGCCACCGCGGCGACGGGTCCCGCGTCCGCCTCCCGCAGCAACCGGTCGGCCATCGGCAGGAGTTGCTCCAGGAAGTGCCCGGCGTCGATCCCGCCCGCGCCCGTACGGACCGGTTCGCGCGACGCCGCCTCCGCGAGCCGGCGGTAGGGGCCGGCCGCGGGGCCCGTGGCGGTGCCGTCCGCGGACGGGTCGGCGAGCGCGACCCGCAACCCCGATCCGCCCGAGTCGACCCCGAGCACCAGGTTCTGACGCCCCGTCACGGCAGCCGCCAGTCGACCGGGGCGGCCCCCTGACGCTCCAGCAGGTCGTTGACGCGGCTGAACGGCCGTGATCCGAAGAAGCCGTTGTCGGCCGAATACGGCGAGGGGTGCACGGACTCCACCGCCGGCAGGTCGCCGAGCAGCGGCCGCAGGTTCCGGGCGTCCCGCCCCCACAGCACGGACACCAGCGGTCTGCCCCGGCCGACCAGCGCCCGGATCGCCTGCTCGGTGACCTCCTCCCAGCCCTTGCCGCGGTGCGCCGCCGGCTTGCGCGGGGCCGTCGTCAGCGCCCGGTTGAGCAGCAGCACCCCCTGCCGCGTCCACGGCGTCAGGTCGCCGTTCGACGGCCTCGGCAGGCCGAGGTCGGTGTGCAGCTCGCGGTAGATGTTCTCCAGGCTGGCCGGCAGCGGCCGGACGTCCGGGGCGACGGAGAACGAGAGCCCCACCGCGTGCCCCGGGGTCGGGTAGGGGTCCTGTCCCACGATCAGGACCCTGACGTCGTCGAAGGGTTGCTGGAAGGCGCGCAGGACGTTCGCCCCGGAGGGCAGATAGGTCCGGCCCGCGGCGATCTCCGCCCGCAGGAAGTCACCCATCGCCGCGATGCGCCCCGCGGCCGGTTCGAGGGCCGACGCCCAGCCGGCGTCCATGATGTCTGTCAACGGTCGTGCCACGGGGCGTCACTCTAGCGAGGCGGCCCGCACCACGAGCACGTCGGGTAGGTGCGAGGCGATCATGCTCCAGCTGTCCCCGTCGTCGGCGCTCGCGAACACCTCGCCGTTGCGGTTGCCGAAGTACACACCGGCCGGATCCCCCTGGTCGGTGGACATCGCGTCGCGCAGCACGGTGCCGTAGTGCGCCTGTTCCGGCAGGCCGGTGCTCAGCGGCTCCCAGCTGCCGCCCGCGTCGGTGGTGCGGAACACCCGGCAGCGGTTCTCCGCGGGGACGCGGTCGGAGTCCGCGGTGATCGGGAAGAGGTAGGCGGTGCCGGCCCGGTGGGGGTGGGCGACGACGGAGAAGCCGAAGTCCGAGGGGAGGGCCGCGCCGATGTCCGTCCACTTCGAGCCGCCGTCGTCGCTGCGGTAGACGCCCCAGTGGTTCTGCAGGTAGAGCCGGTCGGGGTCGGCCGCGTCCCGCGCGACCTTGTGGACGCACTGGCCGAACTCCGGGTCCGGATCCGGCAGGAACGAGGCCTGCACGCCGCTGTTGGAGGGCTTCCAGCTCGCGCCCCCGTCCCCGGACCGGAACACCCCGGCCGTCGACACCGCGACGAGCAGCGCGTCGGGGTCGCGCGCGTCGGTGAGGATCGTGTGCAGTCCCTCACCGCCGCCGCCCGGCACCCACTGCGACCGGGTGGGGTGCTCCCACAGCGGACGGACCAGCTCGAAGGACTCGCCCCGGTCCTCCGAACGCCACAGCGCCGCCGGCTCGGTGCCCGCGTAGACCACGCCGGGTTCGGCGGCGGCCGGGTGGAGCTGCCACACCCGCTCCAGGGACGCGCCGGTGTCCTTGGGGAACCTCACGGCCGGCTTCTCCGGCTCGACCCAGGTCCGCCCCAGGTCGTCGGAGTGGAACACCGAGGGGCCCCAGTGCGCGCTGTCCCCTCCGACGAGCAACCGCGGCGCCGGATCCCGGGTGTCGACCGCGACCGAGTAGATCGCCTCCGACCGGAAGTGCGGGCCGTCGAACGCCCACCCTCCGCCGCTCCGACGCCCGATGAAGAGCCCCTTGCGGGTGCCCACCGCGAGCAGTACCTCGGCCATGACCGATCACCTTCCTGTCCTCGTCGAACGGTTACGGATCAGTGTGCACCGCGCCACTGACAGTCACCGTCCGGCGAGCCGTTCCCGCAGGTCGGCGATCGTGTCGGGGCCCACCCGGCAGCAGCCGCCGACGAGCCGCGCACCGGCCTCCACCCACCCGGTGACCCGCTCCGCGGCGAAGGTCGCCCGCCCCGTCCAGGCCCCGGCCGCCACGTCCCAGACCTCCCCGCTGTTCGGGTACACGACGACCGGCTTCCCGGTGACCCGCGCGGCGAGCTCCACCGCCGGACCCGCGTCCTCGGGACGGCAGCAGTTGACTCCCACCGCGACCACCTCCTCGACGTCGGCGGCGAGCGCGAACGCCTCCGCCAGCGGCTGCCCGGCCCGCGTACGACCGCCCGCGACGCTGTACGACAGCCAGGCGGGCACCCCGCAGCCGGACACCGCCCGCAGCAGGGCGCGCGCCTCGTCCGCGTCCGGCACCGTCTCCAGGGCCAGCACGTCGGGCGCGGCCTCGGCCAGCGCCTCGATCCGCGGCCGGTGGAACCGCTCCAGCTCCGGCACCCCGAGCCCGTACCGGCCCCGGTACTCCGAGCCGTCGGCCAGCATGGCCCCGTACGGCCCCACCGAGGCCGCCACCCATCGCGGCAGGCCGTCGCCGGGGGCCGTGGCGGCCGCCTCGCGGGCCGCGGCGACGCTCGCGCGCAGCAGTCCGGCGGCCGCGCGGCGGCCGACGCCGCGCCGGGCGAACCCCTCGAAGGTGGCCTGATAGCTCGCCGTGGTGGCCACTCGAGCCCCCGCCGCGAAGAAGGCGCGGTGCGCCGCGACGAGCGCCTCCGGCCGGTCGGCGAGTACGCGCGCCGTCCACAGCGCGTCGCCCAGGTCCTCGCCCAGCGCGCTGAGCTGCCCGGACAGGCCGCCGTCGAGCAGGACCGGACCCGCCGCGAGCGCCTCGGTGAACGGCGTGCTCCGTGTCATGCCTCCGACGTTAACGCTCCGGAGGCAGGCGCGAGCCGAGTCCGGCCGTCCCGTCAAGAGGTGAACGCGCCGGGCCCGCGGTAAATCCTCCAACGGCCTTTCCTGTCACATGTATTGACGAGGATGTTTCACAAGTTTTACGTTCACCCGCAATTGAGAGCGCTCTCACGGCGTGCTCCCTCACCCCCCTCCGAGGTGTCGAAGATGTCTGCCTCCCGTTCCAGACCAGCCGCGGCCCTGCTGCTGGCCTCCGCCCTCGCCGCCTCCGGACTGGTCGTCACGGCCACCCCGGCGGCGGCCGCCACCATCCCCGTCGGCGCCGGCAGCTACGCCGACACCCGGCCCGCGGGGACCGTCGGCCCGACCACCAACACCGGCGCCCCGGTCACCCCCAAGCTGACGGCGGCCGCCAAGGACAAGCCGGTGCCGACCAACGACTGGTGGTCGTCGCTGGCCTTCCAGCGCTACGGCGACAACCCGTGGTCGACCCCGATGTACGGCCACCCGCTCACCTACCAGGCGGTCCGGGGCGGTCTGGAGGTCGGCTACCCGACCTCGCCGGCGATCGTCGGCGACGGCCGCCAGTACGAGTACGCCCACAAGGCCGACCTCACCCTCGGCCTCAGCGGCCTCAACTCCGCCGACACCAAGGCCGACAGCTGGTCGGACTGGACGGTCACGCCGTACTGGTCCGACGGCACCCGCACCCTGCGCACCACGATCGGCCACGGCCTGCCGTTCGTGTACGCCAAGGGCACCGGCGGCGCGGCCAGCGTCACCACGGCGAGCGCGCCGACCGTGTTCTCCGACCAGGGCAACGTCCTCGGCATCACCGTCGCCGGCCACCACTACGCGCTCTTCGCGCCGAGCGGCGCCGACTGGAACGTCTCCGGCTCCTCGATCACCGCCGGCCTCGGTTCCAAGGACTACTTCTCCCTCGCGGTCCTGCCGTCCACCGACGCCCTGGCCACGTACAAGAAGTACGCGTTCAGCTTCGTCACCGGCTCCAAGGTCACCTGGAACACCGGCGGCGGGAACGTGGGCGCCACCTACGCCCTGACCACCCAGGCCCAGGAGGGCTCGGAGACCGGCACCCTCCAGGCGCTCTACCGGCACCAGTGGCTGCACACGAGCAGCCCGCTCACGTCGTACACCTACGTCTCGCCGCGCGGCACGATGAAGGTCCGCGAGGGCACCTCGTTCACCACCAGCCAGAAGGCCTCCGCGGTCCTCCCCGCCCTGCCGAAGACCTCGGCCGTCGACCGGGCCCGGCTCAAGGGCTACATCGACGAGGCCGCGAACGCGAGCGACCCGTTCTCCGGTGCCGTCGACACCTACTGGACCGGCAAGGCGCTGGGCCGACTCGCCCAACTGGTACCCATCGCCGACCAGATCGGCGAGACCGGGTCCCGGGACAAGATGCTCGGCCTGCTCAAGGGCCGGCTCCAGGAGTGGTTCACGGCGGGCGGCGCCTCCCAGTTCAGCTACGACAAGGACTGGAAGACCCTGATCGGCTACCCGGCCTCGTACGGCAGCGACGCCGAGCTGAACGACCACCACTTCCACTACAGCTACTACGTCTACGCCGCCGCGATCGTCGCCCAGTACGACCAGGCCTGGGCCGCCGACGCGCAGTGGGGCGGCATGGTCAAGACGCTGATCAAGGACGCCGCCAACCCCAGCCGCACCGACAGCGCCTTCCCCTTCCTGCGCGGCTTCGACGTCTACGCCGGACACAGCTGGGCCTCGGGCCACCAGGGCTTCGCGGCGGGCAACAACCAGGAGTCGTCCTCGGAGTCGACCAACCTCAGCGCCGGTCTGATCCTCTGGGGCGCGGCGACCGGCAACACCGAGCTGCGCGACCTCGGCTCGTACCTGCTGACCACCGAGTCGGAGGCCATCGCCCAGTACTGGTTCGACGCCGACGAGGCCGTCTTCCCCGGCTCGTTCGGGCACGACACGGTCGGCATGGTGTGGGGCAGCGGCGGCGCCTACTCCACCTGGTGGACGGCCAACCCGGAGGAGATCCACGGCATCAACGTCCTTCCGGTGACCGGTGGTTCGCTCCACCTGGCCCGGGAGAAGGCCGCCATCCGGCGCAACCTCGCCGAGCTGGAGCGCAACAACCCCGGACCGCCGGTCGAATGGCGCGACATCCTCTGGGAGTTCCAGGCCCTCGCCGACCCCGGTCCGGCCAAGGCCCGCTGGGACGCCGGCCACGCCGGGTACACCCCCGAGCAGGGCGAGTCGAAGGCGCACACCTACCACTGGATCAACACCCTCGACGCGCTCGGAGCACCCGACGCGACGGTCACCGGCGACCTGCCGACCTCGGCGGTCTTCACCAAGGGCACGGTCCGCACCTACGCCGCGCACAACTACGGCTCCTCCGCCGTCACCGTCACCTTCTCCGACGGCGGCAAGCTCAGCGTCCCGGCCCGCTCCTCCGCGACCGGCAACGGCACGGTGACCGGACCGGACCCCGACCCCGACCCCGACCCGCCGACCACGGGCAACACCTTCCAGCTCCGCACCGGCGGCACCCTGACCACCGCGACCGGCGGCACGGCGGCGGCCGACACCATCGCCTCCGCCGGCGGCGCCAACCACGACGGCACCCCGAACCAGCCGCTCGTGTACCAGGTCCGGGGCGTCAACGGCACGCTCAAGTCGGGGGTGTCCACCGCCTTCAAGCTGCAGCTCGACGCCGGCACGAACGTCGGCCTCGGCCAGCAGGCCAGGATCAGCTACGACCTGACCGGTGACGGCACCTTCGACCGGACGGAGACCTACCACTACTTCGCCACCGACCCGGTGAACGGCTGGGAGGAGTACAACCAGAGCCGCGGTCTGAAGTCCTCCACCGGCACCCTCGGCAACCTCCGCAACGGCACCGTCAGACTCGAGGTCTGGAGCGCGATCGGCAACGGCACCGCCAAGCTGCAGACGGGCACGGCGACTTCGACCGTCGTGATCCCCTTCGGCTGACCGCCCCTGCCGCACGACCGGCTCCGCAGCCGGTGGGCCCCCTGACCTGAACCCGAGTCAGGGGGCCTGCGGACGACCGGAATCGAGGAGCGCGGACCGCCTCCCGCCCGGCCGACGGCTACGTCTACACTCCGCGATCATGAGCGAACTCACCGGCAAGATCACCGAACCCGCCCTCTTCGACACGATGTCCACGATGCGCGCCATGCGCCGCATCAAGCCCGACCCGGTCTCCGAGGACCTGGTCGAGCAGCTCGTTCAGGCGGCCGTGTGGGGCCCCAGCGGCGGCAACATGCAGCGCTTCGAGTACGTCGTCGTCACCGACCGGGAGGTCATGGCCCGCCTCGCACCGCTGTGGAAGCGCGTGGTCGACGCCTACCTCGCCACCACCGGCGCCCTGGCCCCCGAGGGCATGGACGAGGCCGCCTACGGCCGGATGGTCGCCGCCATCGAGTACCAGCGCGACCACTTCGCCGACACCCCGGTGCTGATCATCCCCTGTTACCAGTTCCCCGAGCCGCGCGTGACCGAGGAGGGCTACCTCGCCTCCGCGCAGTCCCTCGGCCCGGCCGCCACGCAGACCCTGATGGAGACGCAGGAGCGCTTCCAGGCGCTCGCCGAGGGCTCCTGCGTGTACCCCGGTGTGCAGAACCTGCTGCTCGCCGCCCGGGGCCTCGGCCTCGCCGCGAACATCACCATCTGGCACCTGATGCTGGAGCAGGAGTTCAAGGACGTCCTCGGCATCCCCGACGGCATGCGGACCTTCGCCGCAATACCCGTGGGCTGGCCGCTGGGCAACTTCGGCCCGGTGCGCCGCCGCCCGGTCTCCGAGGTCGTGCACCGCGACCGCTGGTAGTCCCTCGGACATGCGTCGGGGGGGGGCGGGCCGGGGGGCCCCCCCAACCCGGGGGGTGTGGTAAAAACCGACCGCCGGTAATGGTCCGCGCCGGCCCCCCGCCCCCCCACCCGCGGGGCGCCGCGC